>NZ_JAFQSO010000016.1 GCF_017409525.1 Methanobrevibacter sp.
AGCGCTACCAGTAATGTTATTGCCAGTATATTCAGCAGTAACATCAGCACCATTCATACCGGAATAAATAGCATAAACGGAAGTATTAGCCTTAATATCAATCACATTATCTTCTACAACACCAGTTGCAGGACCTTCAATATCAATACCGTTAGCATAATAATCGGATTCTACTGTAATTTTGTTTCCATCAATAGTGAAGTTTTCACCGCTGACTTGAATGCCGTAAATGTAAGTGTTACCTAAAGCAGTGATATTATTTAATGTGATAACTGCATTATCAGAGTTTTTGAAACTAACAGCATAAATAGTGTCATAAGAACCTACAACATCACCATATACAACATTAATCTTGTTATCTGCTAAAACTGCATCATCAGAATCCTCAACTACAATACCTTCAGATACAGGGAAAGATACCCAATTGCCTGAACCGGCAGGAATTTCAAACCAAGGAACATAAGAGGACACTAAATCCAATTCAAAAGTATTGCCGAAAATTCTAGAGTCTGATGCATTAGTGAGATAAACCGCATTATTTATACCAGTGCCCATTGTAGTGCCTTGATAATCAATAGTGTTAGTGTAAATATCCAATATTGGAACATCAGCAGCATAAATTGCATAAGCATCCTTATCAACATTAGCAACAACATTTATGAAGTTGTCTTCAATTTCAACGAAATAAGTAGCGCCTGTAATAGAAATACCTTTGCCTTGAGTAGCGATAACATTGTCAGTTATGCTAGCATTACCTTGAACAACTTTAATACCAACAGTCTCAACACCAAAACTTTCCGAAACGGACATGTTGCCCTCTTCAGAAGAAGTTAAAATTATCCTATTCTTTTCAGCATTGATGTATGAACCTCTATAAGCGATACCGGTAGTGTAATTACCTGTTAAATCAACGTAGTTGCTTTCAAGATGGCTTGAAACATCACCTAATGAGAAACCAAATACATTATAAGCGCTACCAGTAATGTTATTGCCAGTATATTCAGCAGTAACATCAGCACCATTCATACCAGAGTAAATACCATAAACGGAATTATTGGCTTTAACATCAATCACATTATCTTCTACAACACCAGTTGCAGGACCTTCAATATCAATACCGTTAGCATAATAATCGGATTCGACAGTGATGTTATTTGACCTGATTGCAAAATTTTCACCAGAAATGGTCATACCATAAATGTAAGTGTTTCCAACAGCATTAATGATATTCTCTTTAATCATGGCATTGTCAGAATCCTTGAAATCAATAGCATAGATAGTGTCATAAGAACCTGAAACGTTATTATAGATTACATCAACGAGATTTTCAGAAAATTTAACATCATTAGATGATTCAATTACAATACCTTCAGAAATCGGAGCGCTTACCCAATTACCTGAACCAGCAGGAACTTCAGCCCAAGGAACATAAGATGAAACTAAATATAAATCAAATAAATTTTCCTCAATTAAAGCATTTTTTGCATTGGAAAGAAGAATTGCATTGTTTATAGCGGAACCAGTTGTTGTTCCAACATAAGTTATTGCATTTCTTAAAAGATATAAATTGGATACATTATCCGCTTTAATAGCATATCCGTCTTCATTTGCAATAGCTTCAAAATTAATTATTGAATCTGTAATATTAACATTGGATGTGCCATAAGCAGAAATTGCATAAGTTCCATTATTTTGATTTAAAGTTAAACCGGATATAACAACATCGCTAGCTTTTACATCAATAGCTATATTGCTTAAAGTAGCATTATTACCAGTCAAAGTTATTGAACGGTCTAAAACTATTGTGTTTACACCAACGTCGGAAATTTCGCCACTAAAAGTCAATTCTTTAGCAGTTACATTTGACAACAATGATCCGTTTCCATCAAAATAATTATTAAAGTTCTCCTTTGTTACAACATCAGAAGTAACAGTTTCATCACTTGCTACTTGAGTATCATCAGAAATAGCAAGTGTCTCCCCACCGGTTAAATCATCATTAGCTAAATCGGAATTATTATCAGCAGCAAACGCTGAACCAACTGATAACATTACCAAACAAAGCATAATTAATGAAATAACCAAAGTTTTCGATTTAATAATTACACCTCTATTTAATATATATTAAATTTTGTAATAGTCTAAAAAATTTTATAAAAATAAAAACAACATGACTATTGGTAAATATTTTTGATTTAAAAATATTTAAATATTATTCAAGTAAATTTTAAAAAAAAGTAAAATAAAGGTTAAAAACCCTTATTTTTTAATTGTAATGGTATTTTTAATTGTGCATCCACCGTAAGAGGAGGATATGGTATATTTGCCCACACTTAAATTCTTAATGGATAAGGTGGAGATACCTTTGGCATTGGTTTTTGCAGTGTATTTCTTATTTTTGATGCTGAAGTTAATCTTTTTATTCTTCAAGATCTTACCGTTTTTGTCAACTAATTTCACGGTGAATTTTGCAACTTTTCCTTTTTTCTGAGTAACATCTTTAGCTGTTAAAGTAGGTTTGAAGGTAATTGTATTTGATACCTTTTTAGCGCAGCATTGCGCTGTGATTGTGTATTTACCGGCAGCTAACTTTACGGAATAAGATGCATAACCATTACTGTTAGTTGATACAACCTTAGTTTTTCCATTAATTTTAAATGTTACTTTCTCGCCTGCTCCAACCGCTTTGCCGTTGGCATCAAGAATTCTGACTTTGTAAGTTACGGTATTGCCGTAATATACAGAATAGTTTTTACCGCCGGTGATTGAAACCTTTTTAATAACATCCATAGTGGAAGAAGTGTCCGCATCATTATACTTTTCTACATCGGATACCTCAGAAACAATTTCATGTGATCCAACAGCCAAAGATACAGGCACATTATAAACGAGTGTAGCAATACCCTCATTGTTTGTTATGGCAGTTCCCATAATAGCAAGCCTATTGGCTGAAGTTACACGATTGAATTTAACTTCCGCTCCTTTGATTGGATTTCCAAGCTCATCAAATACTTCCGCAGTAATATTCACATCAGATCCTTGCTCTGCAGAAACGTTTATCACGTTGATTATGATATTTCCTTTGGAAATGGAAACACCAATATTGAAACTAATGGACTTGAAATCCTCTTTTGAAAATTCGGCTGAGAACAAATACTGAGCCGGAACATATGAGGAGTCGAATTCATAAGTTGCACTGGCAACGCCATTTGATACAACTGCCTCATCAAAACAGATATTGTCAGCATCGAAGAATTTTACAACTCCTCCATCAACATTCTTGTCAAAGGTCACTTTGAAAACGCCAGTGCCCCAATATGGAACATTGATGCTTGAAGCTGACGGAACTGCAATGTATCTGTAATTATCAGATACGTCATTGTTTCTGGAATCATATACGGCACCGTTGCCTGAAGTATTCTCTCCAACCAGATAATTGTCATAAACCACATTGTCAACGGCTACACTATCAAGTAAGATTGCATACCCTTTAAGTGAGGTGACCTTGTTGTCTTCAATTAGATTGTTGGTAGAGTTTGATTTGAGATACACACCAGCATTGCCATAACCGAGAGAATCTGTATTTAAAAATGTGATGTCCTTACCGTTTCCGTTTGCATGAATTTCATTGCCTGAAATCAGGTTATATTTACCGTTTGAAAATAGCATTCCATAGGCATCATAAGCATTTGCTACAACGTAATTATTGATTATAGTGTTATTGCTTGAATCGTATCCTATGATACCATAAATGACCTGTGAATCCAATGAAATATTATTGCTGTCGACAGTTGACATCTGAGACATTTCAAAGTAAACGCCGTAACTAACGCAACTTGATTTGATGTTTATCACATTATCTTTTATTATTGTGTCTTCAGATTCATCACCGATGATTATTCCTTCAACACAATACAATCCTTCAAGATTAATCTTGTTTGCGATGAAGTAATTGTCTGTAGCACCTTGACCTTCAGGAGCTGAATGTCCGGTGTAATAGCCTAAAACGCCCATACCATAAATGTAATTGTCGTTACCTGTAATAAAAACGTTATTGTTTGAAACAGTGTTGTTATGACAGTTGAAATACAAATCAATTCCCACCAATGAATTCTGGGAAGACTCGTTTCCAATATGTGAATATGTACTTTGCAAGTTTGAAGTGACATTTACGTCGTTTCCAGAAATTATACTATTAGATGAGTACAACAATAAAATTCCATAGGTTTGATAAATTTCTGAAACTATGTGGAATCCACTGGTTGCTGATTCACTGCCATCCAAACAGTAAGTTGTTCCGTTAATTACTAGCTCATTGCCGTCAATGCAATAGGAAACACCATTAATGAATACTTCATTACCGTCCAAACAGTATTTGTTACCATCAATTACAACTTCCTCACCATCAAGGCAATAACTGGTTCCATTAATTACAAGCACATCCTTGTTTAGAGTGTAGGAAGTACCGTTGATTACTAATTCATTACCATCAAGACAATAGCTAGTGCCGCCAATGACAAACTCGTTACCATCCAAACAGTATTTGTTACCATCAATGACTAGTTCATTACCATCAAGACAATAGGAAACACCGTTTATGTATAATTCATTGCCATCCAAACAGTATTTGTTACCATCGATTACAACTTCCTCACCGTCAAGACAATATGATCTGCCATTGATTACCAATTCATTGCCGTCAATACATTTTTCAGGACTGAACTTATATGCATTTCCAGTTCCAATAGTGTAAATTGTGTTATTGGCAAAATTACATCCTTCAGAAGCATAAGAAAGTAAAGTGAATGTCAAATAATCTCCTTCTGAAGCTAAATAATTATTCCAGACATCAACATCAGTTGATTCCAAGACATAAATTGCATAAGACGCCTTAGGGTCATTAACAGTGATTCTATTATTTACTATTCTAACGCCCGGAGCCTGGTTAACAAATATACCCCAAGCATTTACTCTTTCTGCATATTTATTGATGATTGTTAAATTTTCAATTAAAACATTGCCGGAAGTTACTTTGAATGTTGAATTATAGAATATAGGGTTATTTCCAGTGATTTTAACACTTTTTGTGATATATATTACTTCGTTTGAAAAACTTCCGGAGAAGCTTAAAATATCACTATTGTTTACTTCAGATGTTAATCCACCATTCTCATTAATATAATCACGGATATTGTCCGGAGTGATGTAGATGGTCTTTCCTTTATATGTGTAAGATGGTTTTGATGTGTCAATAACACCTGAAGGTGAATTTATTAAGGTTGAAACTATGTTATTTTCTATTACGGAAGTATCAGCCTGTACACCACTGGCATCTATTGAATATTTGTTAGTAGTTAAAACAATATTGTTGATTATTGTCACGTTCTTCGGCATTCTTTTTGGGCTCACTTGCTCTATTAGAATTCCAACACCTGAGTGTGAAGTAATGTTATTTGCTTTAACTAATAAACCAGAACCTTCATCTTTTTCATAAATTCCGGATCCAACTTCAGTATATACAACATTATCTTGAATAACTACATTAGAACCTCCTGCTGCAATACCTCTACCTTTTAAAGTAACATTAACGACATTATTCTCTACAATAGAATTGTCAATAGCTGAGATTCCTGCACCAGTAGAAATTACTTTAGCGCCGATAATCTCATTATTTGCAACATATGAATCATAGGAAGCTACAATTCCATATTCTCCACCGGTTTCAACATTAGGATGATTAAAATCTGCACCAGTAAGGTTGATAATTTTGTTTTCAATTATAATATTTCCGCTACCTGCAGTGGAAACACCCCTATAACTTCCGATTACAGTATTGGATTTTATAGTATTGTTATTTCCCATTACTTGAATACCCCATGACCATGAAGTTGGTAAAACATTATAATGGAGGGTATTATTGTAAATAATATTAAAATTGGAGTTGCCTCCATTTAATGGACCTCCAGAGTAACTGGACAAATAAATACCATTCGCATCATCAGATTCAACATGGTTATTAGCCACATAATTATAATAGGCACTACTTAAGATTAATGTAGGTGTGGATCGTGTAAAACTACCATGACCATATGTTATACCATATGTTTTCAAATAGTTATCAGTGACGGTATTGTACATTGCCCCATTGGCTACACAAATACAGTATGAAGACTTACCTGTGTTGACTATATTACAATTCTGAACAGTACAATTATTAGCAGAGTTTAAAAATATCCCATAAGTCTCATCTTTAGTATTGGCAATCTTCAAATTAGTTATTGAACTTCCAGATGCTCCACTTGTCAATGTAATGAAACAATTTTTAATATCATTGGTGGAAGTTCCGATAATGTTTACCGGTTTATTGATTGTGAATTTCAAGTTAGAGAAAGCACCATCCAAATAAATAGTGTCTCTTGAATTCACAGTTGAATCTATTAAATTCCCCTTAGTATCAAAATATTTTAAATAATTGCTTTGATTGATAGTGTGAGAAGAAGATTCTGACGTCATATCATCAGTATCGGAAATCTTCAACACATCCGAATTAGATTCATCATCAGTCATGTTTACATACTCGGAAGCGCTTACCGCCCCTACAGATAATAAAATAACCAATAATAAAACTAATATGCTTAATTTTTTTATCATTATTATACCTCATCATATAAGCTTTATAAAAATATATGAAAGTTTAATTAAAATAAACTTTAAAAATTTTCTATTATATTATTAGATATACAAAGATATAATATTTAAAAATAACGAAAAAAATAAAAAAAGTTGATGATGAATTAATAGTCATCATCATCGTTTTTCCTCACATATCCGAAGAAGAATATCGCAAGCAATACAAGGACTGCTCCAATAACAAATATTGGCATGCTTGATTCGCCTGAAGCAGCAGATTTTGATGTTGATTCTGTAAGCTCGTAAGCATTGGATCCATCGCCAGCACTATCTCCAGAGGCCCCTTCTTGAGAGCCTTGTGAATTAGAGCTGGATTTTGCATTAGCTCCTTGTGAAGGATCAGCACCGAATGCGGTTTTTCCTCCAGAATTGGACCCCTCAGATTGCTCTTGAGAAGTGTTATTAGCTAATGTATCTGCATTCTGATTACCATTACTTGAACCGGATTGACCTTGATTACCGTTTGATTCTTGTTCATCCATTTGATATAATGGATCAGTGTTTGTTGCCTGTGCAAGGATATCTGCAAATTGCTGTTTTTGTGAAGAAGTTAAAGAACTCAATTGAATTATTTCTGAATTCCAAGCGAGATTTTTACATGTGTGGTGACAACAAGCTACACCATAATCGATTACGCTTTGCATGTAAGTATCAACCAGTTGCTGAACAGTGCTGGCATCACCGTCCCATATTCCTTGCTGAGCCATATAAATCATCCAAGCAGTGGAGGATTGTGCACCTGCAGCAAGCTGAGAGTTGGTTACTCCGGAATTGATTGTCATTACTGTATCAGCCAATTGATTACCGAGTTCTTTATTCAACTCGCCACCACCAATGACTGTACTTGCATAGAAGTTCTGGAATCTGGATGCATAAGCGTTCATTCCACCAGGAGTATTTACCAAAGCATTATAATATTGAGGATTCAATAACATACTTCTCACTTCAAAATCAATTTCATCTTGATAAGTTCTTGAAATATAGTTATTTTTATTCCTAATATCGAAAAATGCAGTATCAGGTTTTTCTTTACCGGATTGAGCCTTTAACACATTAGCTGCATTATACAATCCGCCAAACCAATCATAGTAATCATCGGAATCGAATAATCTCCATGAACTGTCGAAGTTTTGTGTAATGACATCGACCTTATCAAGCAAATATTTATAGTTCTCTTTTTGATTGTTGACTACAACATTTCCTTTTTCATCAAGAGTCCAAGAATAAGATACCTTACTTAAGTAAATATCCATAGCATACTCGTTAACTGTAGATATGTTCCAGTCTGCAGTATTCGGAATAAGATTGGACATACCAGTTCCTTCCAATACGTTGCCCGGAAGACCGAACAATCTGTCCAAGGTAGGATTTTCAGCGTAATGCTTGATTACATAATTGTTTGTCTCATCCTCACCAGTTGCATTTACTGCCAAACTGAGTGAAGTTAACATCCAAGTAATCCAATCCTTGTTGTTGGTTACCATACTTGCAAATACATCAATTCTAGGCCTGTTAACAACAGTGCCATTATTTAATTGAACTGTTAAATCTTCTATTGGAATCTGTTCAACACCAAGCACTTTACCATTGTCTGCCCAAACCGGCTTGCAGCCTAGGAAATACATGAACTCGGCAACACCAATTCCTTCTGTCCTGGATATTTCAGTACCCCACAAGATTAAAGAGGTCAATTCAGGCCATTTACCGTGTTGTTCATAGTAGTTAGCTAAAAGCATGTCTACAATCTTCACGGCAGACCCATAAGCAGCCTCGGAAGGCATCCTTGTAGGGTCGGAAGCGTAACCGTCATAACCTGTAGGTATTGAATCACCATAGGATGGATCGGCGAATAGTCCTGATTTAACATAACGTCCACTTAATGAAAGCATGATTGCATTCCATTCATTGTTTTTCTGAATGTTGTCAATAATAACTTCACAGTAAAGTGTGGAATTATATAATGCAGTACCTTCCTTAATGCCAAATTCCTTATTCAAATCTGCTGCAGAAGTTCCATTGACTAGGCGAGAAGCATAGTTCTTCAGGAATGATTTGATTTTATCCACTTCATTAGAATATTTGAAATTGCCCTGCATGTCTCCGAAGAAGGTCAATCCTTTCAAATCAGGATATAAAAACTCAATTAACTGGTCATAAATCTTGGTTTGGGAAGTTACGATTGTAACAATTTCCTCTGAAAGCTCATAACCGGTCAATATTTTTCCTAATGTGTGAAGGCCGAATGTATTGAAATCATCTTCCATTGCATCCAGATAATGGTGCAAATCATCAATCCAATGCTGGAATGTTTCACCGCGTGAAAGATTTCTGAAACCTAAACTAGGAGCCAAATCAAGGATTTTATTTTTATATTCCTCTGCATTTGTTGTTACATTTAAAGACATTTGGTCTTTATAATAATTAATGTAATTTTTTAAAGTGGTATAATTGCCGTATAGCTCAGATGAAACCATTGCAGGAGTCATGTGAGTGATCAACAAAGCTGAACTTCTATCCCTTGCAACCATCGCTTCACCAGGGTTGGATACAATATATGGATAAACTGTAGGAATTAAGGACAACTCAAAAGTCCAATCTCCAGGGAATGCCCCAAGATTAATACCCGGCAGCCATTCCAGAGTTCCATGAGTTCCCATACTTACAATTGCATTGATATTTGCAGTCTTTTCCATCCATTTATAAAATGCAACATACTGTTGATGTGGAGGAATCACTAGGCTGTGATAATCTTGAACCTCTTCCCAACCTCTACTTGGTTGGAAAGTGATGAAAATATTACCAAACCAAACGCCAGGAATAACAATATACTTTTGCTTATAGACCATTGCAGGACCTAAATTATCTCCCCAATAGCTAATAAGATCATTATACAGTTCATCCCTAACATCTGCGGTTAAATGTTCAAACTCTTCCAGTGAAATCAATTGGTGATGCTCCATCAAATCATCCCAATTTTCTTCCACATACTTTTCAAGCAAACCAGAAGCCCATGACCCCTTATTGTTCATGTCAAAAATAATCTGGGTTAGATTATATAAGGAGATGAAGTTGGTCAAAGTTCCGTTGATCTTATAACCGTCTCCTGATGACTTGATAAGCAATTCATAGGTATTGTTGTAATAGTTTAAATACTCGACTGAACCGCCTATATCATAACCCTGATTATATAACTGAACAAGCAAATCATAAGCACTGGAGAATACATCCAAATAAGAAGCGCCAATCTCAGCCTTACCCGGAGGATAATTATAAAGCATCACAGCAACTTTTTTATCGGAATTATTTAAATCATGCAAATCGGCCCATTTACAATTCAGTTGGACCATCTTGTCTACACTGTCTTGGATAACATGAGATTTTCCGTAACTATCCACCCAAGATAGAGCAACTTGACCGAACACCCCTTCGAAACTTGGATATGTAACCATGTAAGTCCATTCAACCTGAGGACCCAATTCACTATTATAACTGTATTCGGAAATTTCAACGATTCCTTTCAATACATGCAAATCAATGTCAGTTAAATCAGGCTCTGCAGTACCATTGGCATAATCCAATGACCAACTGCACAAGGAGTTGACAGCAGAGATTCCAACGGTTGAAATTGAATTGATCTTATTCAAGATTGAAGACATTGGAGGCTGAGTTCCAGTTTTAAATACATTAAATGCTGGTCTTCCATTAGCTTCATAACCTCTAATTAATGCATCAGTTACCTCTTCTCCACCATAGTAAGAAGCTATAGCTATGAATGATTTATCTGGATTGAATCTTTCGATATAATCCTTTTCGAATTTTTTGAACAATGATGTAGGGTCCAATATTTCGGATAACCACACAACATAATTTTCAGTCATCCAATTCAGGCTACCGTCTGAACTGTGAGTATAACCAGGATTCTCTTGAATCCACTGGTTGATTAAATATCCTTCAGGAACTAAGGTATACATGCCCAAATCGGGATGATAAAATCCGCATTCTGGAGACATTAACGGAGCATTATTTTCATCTAGTGTCGGATTACTATATTTAGATGGATTAATTAAGTAAAACACATAATCTAAATAATTTCTCATATTGCTTTGCAAGATATATGACTCTTCAATGTCACGAGCTTGGAAATATGAACCGATATAAGTATTTTCGATAGTATCAAAGGTGTTGTTAGCTGGAGAAGCACCTACAACATGCAAACCAGTGTTATTTAAAATTTGCTGTGAATAAACACTGAATGTATATGCCACGTTATAATTTGCATTTGCCGGAGATTTCGCCAGAAGCTGCTTTAGATACTGACCAGTGAGAACACTGTATGCCGATTCTGAAAACATGTCAATATGCATATAATTAGCATATTCAACTAGCCATGCGCGGGATTTATCAAAATCGGTAGTACTGATATATGCAACTCTCCTGGACATGTTCATCAACACGTCAACCTTCTCATTGTGAGAGTTATAGTCCACAAGCAGCAATATGTCCGGAATAAAGGTTACTCCATTAATATCAACTGTGCCGCTATTTTTGGTGAAGTCTACAGCATCAAGCCTGATTGGTTCATAAGTTGAATAGCTAACTTCCAAATAATACTTATCAGAGCCCAAATTTTTAATTGCGGCATTACCGTTTGAGTCTGTGGTGTATGTTGAAATCAGCTTATTTTTTGAATCAAAAACTTTTACTGTAGCTCCGGCCAGATTAAAACCGTCTTCATCCCAAGTTTTGACTGTTCCATTGTAAGAATCCCTGACATTAATATTGATAGCATTGTTATTTGCTGTTAATACTTGATTATCCTGTGCTGTATCTTGAGCTTTGAGAACCTTACCGCACGTTATCGTGCTAATATCTGAATTATCCGTTATATCAGATATTGTCTCATCATCAACTGCAAATGTACAACTTACAGACAATAGAAGCAATAAAGAAATAATTAATGTAAATATAATCCGTTTATCAAACATTTTCGTATTTTCACCTCCTTTAAGCCAATTAAATGAAATAATAATAGCAATAAATAATTTACTATAAGTTTAAATTTAATTTGAAAACATATAAAATTTACTAAACTTAATTAAAATTATGATATCGTCAATTAAATTATACACATAAAAGATACATTTAAATAGTAAATAAAATAAATAAAGTGTGCTATTATATTAGAGGTGATAATATGCGCAAAAGCACTATTGGTATAGTAATTTTATCCATAATATTTGCGGGAATGATAATCCCTATGGGATTTTCAGGGCAAGCTAGTGACTCCGTGGTAATTACCTACGGTGAAACCACATATGCAAACTCAGATTATAAAAATGATGTTGACACATTCTTTAAAAATCAAGCCAACATCGATTTGGGAAATGCAAACTCAAAAGTAATAACAGCTAGTGAAGTTAATAAAATTGCAAAAAACATAACTGGAAAAACTTACGGGTCAAACCAAATATTTTCATCTGCACTCGTTGATTTAAACGACAACGAAGATCTCAAAGTAAGTGTTGACAAATCAAAAATCACAACCATTACTGGAGACATGTACATTTCAGCATTGAAATCCGTTGGAATCACAAGCGGACATGTTTATGTAACCAGTCCTGTAACAGCAACCGGTGAATCTGCTTTGACTGGAGTTATGAACTGTTATGAAGAGGCAACTAACGTTGAAATTCCGGAGGATATAAAAGAGGCAGCAAATGACGAAATTTTCACAGAAGCTGAAATTGTTGAAAACTCAAATGTCAGCGCTGATGAATTGTCTGACTTGGTTGACGATGTAAAAGAAAAAGTTAAGGAAGACAATATCACAGATCACCAAACAATTGTAAACATAATCAACAATTACACTATCATCAACAACATCAACATTACAGATAGTGATATCGAAAACCTTGCAAATACAATTGAAAAACTACAGAATTTACAAAGCGACATTGACGATTACGAATCACAAGTATCAGATGTTTTAAATTAACACAAAGCGGTGATTCGGGATTATTTGACGGACTATTCAATTAGGGATAGTCCCTATCTTATTTTTTAAAACATATACTATTCAGTTTTCATCATTTTTCACAAAAGTTAATTAATGCAGGCTTAAAAAATATTAGTAACAATTTTTAACGATAATATGAAATGGAAAATAGACAATGTTAAAATAGACAATCAGGTCGTCTTGGCCCCTATGGCGGGTATTTGCGACTCTGCCTATAGAAGGATTGCCAAATCCATGGGATGCGGCCTTATCGAAACTGAAATGGTTTCGGCCAAATCAATCGTATATGAAAACAACAAAGCCAAAGAAATGCTGTATATGACTGAAGAAGAGAGGCCCATTTCACAGCAGATATTTGGAGCGGATGCTGAATCCTTTAAAATTGCATCAGAATACATCTCCGAAAACATGAAACCCGACATCATTGACATCAATATGGGATGTCCTGTTACAAAAGTGGCAGTGAAAAGTAAATCCGGAAGTGCACTTTTAAAAAACCCTGAAAAAATAGAAAGCATTGTGCAAACTGTTGTGGACAGCGTTCCCGAGCCGGTTACGGTTAAAATAAGAAGCGGCTGGGAGAGAAAAAATATCAATGCAGTTGAAGTTGCAGGAATTGTTGAGGATGCTGGTGCATCTGCCATTACAATTCACCCGAGAACTAGAGAAGACAGGTATGATGTTCCTGCCGACTGGTCACTAATTCGTGAAGTGAAGGAGAACGTTTCAATACCAGTAATTGGTAATGGAGATATCTGGACATGCTATGATGCAAAAAGAATGATTGATGAAACCGGATGTGATGCAATCATGCTTGGAAGGGCAGTTAGGGGAAACCCATGGCTCATTAAGCAGTGCATTGATTATCTGGACAATGGAATCGAACCCCAAAAGGTAACAATCGAGGAAAAAATAGCCATGATAAAAAAGCACATGGAACTTCTCAGTGAAATAAAAACTGAAAAAATTGCATTGCATAAAATGAAGACTCAAACTGCCTACTATCTAAAAAATTCATATAGAAGCGTTGAGATAAAGCCGAAACTGTTTAAAATCAATACTAAAGAAGAGCTGTTTGATTTGCTTGATGAATATAGAAAATCAATAGCCCGTTAGTTCAACTCTTTTTTATGGCCCAAATGGATGCCGATATGACCAATTCCCAAAATGATTGTTGAAATAATCAAAAATACATTTTTCCCATAAATCCCCAAACATAAGAATGCTAAAACAGGCAGAGTTGCACCTGCAACTGGAATGCCTATGAAACTGGAATACATGTCATCCATTGTCTTAGAGCTTTTGAAATACTCAATCCAATAGAATTCATACAGAATCATGAATATAAATGCCAAAACCAATATCAACACCGAAAATTCAGATCTAATGTTGAAATCTGTGAAAATTAATGAAAAGCAGACTACCAATACCTGACCCGCTCTCTCAAAAATAGATAAAATCCTATTCTCATTTTCAACATATTTCTCATAGTCCTTTGGTTTGTTTTTTGACCAGACAATGTTTGGAGCAAAAAGCATTATCAGAAACACTAACCCAACATATGAAAATCCAAAATCCATAATTAAAATTAAAACTTTAATAAATATAAAGATTTAAAAATGAAAAATTAAAATAGTGATAAATAATTAATATTTTCCATCTTAAGAGTAACACTCAAGAATTTGGTGGGTTGTCTATTAAAAATCTGTTAAGACTACCATTATTTCCGACAAAAGTGTGGATTTGAATGTTATCTTGTATAACAAGCGGTGAAAATATCGATTCGAATGATTGCACTTGAATATGGCAATTGTCTCAGATGCATCGATGATATATGTATAATATATAGACCAACATAAAGTATATGAAAAGGAGGAATTTAAAATATGGAAAAAAAAGAAGAAAATTACAAGATTGAAAATTAGGTAGGAGTTCCCATCGACTATTCTGACGAAAACAACTGGGTTCCTCTGCCTGAAAATGCCGACAAGGCCGTAGACACCCTTTTCATTTACCCAACCCTCTATGTCAACCCAGAACCTGACGCTCCGGCAATCGTTCCGGTTGAGGATCCTATGCTCCGTGAGACTGTGAGCAACCATTATTCTCAAGCCCCGATGGTTTTTGAGGAAATGACAAATGTGTATGAACCTTTTTACCGCCAAAGTAATCTATGCGCTCTTAATGGAAAGAATCCTGAAGAGCTCATGGCTTTCCAGCTTCGCGAACAGAGGACAGATGTCTATGCCGCACTGGACTACTTCTTTGAGCATTATAATAAGAACCGTCCATTCATTATTGCCGGACACTCTCAGGGTTCTTTGATGCTGAAGATTGCGCTGTGCGACTATTTCAAGGAACACACAGATTATCTCGAGCGCATGGTGGCCGCCTATATAATCGGATTTTCCATCACAACCGATGATTTAATGATAAACCCTGCCTTGAAGTTTGCCGAAGGTGAAGACGACACCGGCGTAATCGTATCATGGAATACCGAGGGCCCTGGCAATAAGAATGAGGAAAATGCTGTGGTTCTTGAAAACGCAATTTCCATAAATCCCCTCAACTGGAAAAGGGACGACACATATGCGCCCGCATCTGAAAACTTGGGTGACCGCATTCCAGTCATGAATCCCGGAACCTTACTGGCAGTGGACTTCAATGTACACAAGCCCGGCCTTGCGGATGCACAGCTCGACCTTGAAAGAAGCACAGTAGTCTGCACTGCCCTGGAAGATGAATATGTCAAGCCTATAGTGCCTGAAATGGGAGATATCTTCGGACGTGCAAGCCTTCACCTTGTTGACTACACTGCCTACTGGGACAATATCCGCGAAAATGTCAAAACAAGGATTGAAGCATTCTTGAACAAGTAATCACGAAACATGCGGCAATGTCTGAGTTGCCGTGTGGTCATTTTTTTTAAACGTTAACCAACACTTTTTTTATGCTGAGATGTTACGTCTATTTCAACTAGTTGAAAATCAGCATTATCACTAGAAATCCTACACTTGCAGTTAAGACCAATTCTGTTGCAATTATTCCAATGAATAATATGAAATGCAGAATACTAAATGTGAAAAATATGCAAAACAAGAAAAATAATTAATATTCATGGCCTGTTAAGAGTAACCCACCTTCTGTTTAACAGCATTCATCTTAGCGTGCTACCTTGCCTCATACAGATTGTCATCGGCACCTTTGCTCTTGCATCCTATGGAATGGCCGTTTCACCGCTTCTTTTAATGTCCTCAATTAAATATCATCGTCTACCATTAAAAGCCGTGTCGTTTCTGCTCCAGAGTCATACTTCTCAGTATACGTTTTTCAACGCCATAGTTCTGTACTGATGGGCGGAGTTTCCTTAGTTTAAAATAAACCAGCAGCTGTCTTTAACTTGCCAAAAAATATTAATTAAAAGTAGCAGGGCCTAGATTTGAACTAGGGATCTCGGGGTTATGAGCCCCGCGGGATCACCAGACTACCCCACCCTGCTATACGACAAAAAATAGTTTACACTATAATATAATTATAATCAGGATAATATATAAATCTTTCTATAAAAAGAGTAAAAATCAAAGAAAATAAATTATTTATTTTCTAATGATTCAATTCTTTTATCTAATTCATCCAACTTGTCTTCAGTTGCCTTTTGGAATTCTTCAGATGATTTTCTAAATTCATTGAAACTTTTGTCTAAACTATCAACATTAGCTGAAGTTTCTGAAAATTTAGATTCTAGTTCTTCCAAATCATTTGTAGTGGCTAAAGACCAACTTTTAATCAATTCATCACTTTTCTCATCCAAAAATGCATCGATTTTATTGGAAAAAGCATCAGTATTAATAGAGGACATGTCAATGTCACTTAATTTAACTTTGATTCTTTTACTCACTGAATTAGAATCATCTTTTGGAGCATCTTTAGACAAATCATAACCGGAATTGTTGGATCTGCCTAGAATTTCGTTCATATGAGCATCAGCAGTAGTTGGCACATAGCCACGTAATTTATCCACAGTTCCAGGACTATTCAATAAATAATAATAAACTAAAACAACAATCGCTAAAATTAATATTAAAACAGCAACTGCTTCCATAGCATCCATTTTACCACCTATTTATTCATTTTTTTAAGTTTTGCTTCTTTTGCTTCAATTTCTTTAAGCATTTTCTCTAATTTTCTTTGTTCAGTTTCAGCTTCAAGTCTTGCTAATCTCTCATTAATCTCTGAGTGAAGATAACCAACATTGCTTCTTACTTCAGTAGTTGATTGTCTAATAGCTGAAAGACTATCCTGTTGCTCTTGTGGTAATGGAATAGGATTATCCATTAATCTTTTGGATTCAATGTCTTTTTCCACCATGGACATTTTCTTAAGCTCTATCTCTTTTTCAAGCATTAAAATTGAATTTTTAGATTGAGCGATTTTCCTCCATTGGAAAACAATGATAATTAATACAATAGCAACAATAACCAAAATGATTAAATAAAACATTTGGTCAGGTATTGTAGGAATTTCCATCTTCTAACCTCCAAATAATATATACAGTATAATAATTATAAAATATTATATAAACTTTATCTATTATATAATTAATTATTGACTTAGAAGGTAATATCACATGATGGAATCTTATATTAAAGCAGGAAAAATTGTTTCTGACATTCGCAGTGAAGCTTCAAAAATGATCAAGGATGGAGCTTTAGTTCTGGACCTGGTAAACTACGTGGAAAGCGAAATTTTAAAGACTGGTGCTGAAATTGCATTTCCATGCAATGTTTCAATTAATGAAATAGCTGCCCATTATACTTCTCCTGCAGGCGATGAAACCAAATTTAAAGCTGGAGATATGGTGAAATTAGATTTGGGAGCCATGGTTGACGGATATATTGCTGATTCAGCAGTTACAATAATAGCTGACGGAAATATCGATGAAAATTACAGCCAGGATGAAATTAACTTGCATGAAGAGATAGTAGAAGCATCAGCAGCAGGTCTTGAAGCGGCCATTGCAA
Source organism: Methanobrevibacter sp. (assembly GCF_017409525.1). Taxonomy (NCBI): domain Archaea; kingdom Methanobacteriati; phylum Methanobacteriota; class Methanobacteria; order Methanobacteriales; family Methanobacteriaceae; genus Methanobrevibacter; species Methanobrevibacter sp. The sequence continues at coordinate 17,728 of NZ_JAFQSO010000016.1, forward strand.
CAGTAAGGGCAGGCATCGAAGTCTCAAAAATAGGTGCTGCAGTCCATGAGGCCATCTCAGAATACAATCTCAATCCAATATTCAATTTAACTGGACATAGCTTAGAACAGAACAATTTACATGCCGGTATTTCGATACCAAATTATGACAATAACGACAATTACGTCTTGGAAGAAGGACAAGCGGTGGCCATTGAACCGTTTGCAACAAACGGAGAAGGAATCGTCAATGATGCTCCAGGCCATTACATATTCTCATATATGGCAAACAAGCCTTTCAGAATGAAAAGTACACAAAGGGTTTTGAAATATATCCAACAGAACAACAGGTATGTTCCATTTTCAGGACGATGGATTACTGATGAGTTTGGCGAGAGAAAAGGATCCATTGCACTAAAACAACTTTCACAGGCCATGGCCATCTATCCATACGCTCCGCTTCGCGAGAAAAAGAACTGTTTTGTAAGCCAAAAGGAGCATACGATAATCGTTGAAAAAGAAGGCTGTACAGTTACAACAATTTAATTTCGAAGAGGCTTTTTCTCTTCACACTATTTTTTTTGAAAAAAAAGAATCTGAAATATACTAAAGACGAGAATAAACTATTTTTAAAAAAAAAGAAAAAAGAAAGAAGATTTAGTATATAGCTGGGATTTTAACTCCCATTTTAGCTCTTCTTTCACGTTCTGCAGTGTTTTTATCTTTTTTACCTTTAGCTAATTTTTCAAGTAAAGGAAGACCTGGTTTTACTTCATCCATTGGTTTGGTTTCAATTAAACCAGCAGATACAGCGGCTTTAAATATGTTGTCACCATCATCAGTTCTGGTTAAAACAGTAGACCATCCATCAGGAGATCCAACAGAACCAGTTGATACGTCAGCCCATTCACAAACGTAATCTTGACAGATGTTACAACCTGCTTGTTCATATCCGTGAGTTTCTTTAATAGCTAAACCACTGTCTTCACCATCTTTGGTTAACCAGAATTTACCTTTACCGATGTCCATTTTAGTAGCGTCTTGTAAGCTGTCAAATCCTAATTTAGCAGTTGCAAAGGTATCAAGAGAAGCCATAGGGAAGTTTTCCATACAGTAGATACCGACGATTAATTTGATTTTTTCAGCGACAAATCTAGTGAATGGGTAAGCTTGTGCTTTCCTTAAACCTTGGGTTTGACATGGAGTTGCTACTACACCAACTTTTTCTAATCCGTATTGACGTGTTGCTTCTTTTAATGCGGATAAAGTTGGAGACATTGAATATTTTGTTCCAGCTGCTGCGATAACTTCATCAGCGGAAGTTACAACAGTAGGAATTGGTCTCCAATCATCATCAGGAGTTCCAGCTACTACTGCACCTTCAATAATTCCTTCATCGAGTGCGTAACAGAGCAATGCTGAAACAATTCCTCCGTCTTGTGATACATCTAGAATTTTTTTATCAGTAGATCTTGCAGATAATGCTTCTTTATAAGTACCTAATGGCATATCCATTCCTCCTATAATCCTGTTTCCTTTTTAATTCTGCCTTCAGGCAACCAAGATCTAGGACACATCATGTAGCAAGAACCACATTTGACACATCTGTCCCTGTCACATGCAGGTCTACCTTCAGCAAAGCCCATTGCCCTTGTAGGACAAGCAAGAGCACAAGTTCCACAACCAGTACATAATCCTTGGCGAACTACATTGGTTAATACATCACAGCCACAGCCTTTATCACATGCAGCCCAATCCATTGCTGGTTTTAAGTAATCTAAGTCGCCTTCGCATAATGCGACAACAGCTTTAGCGATTACTTCAGGTGCTACAGGACAACCAGGAAGTGCTAAATCTACTTTAATTAATGAACTAATTGGTAAGAAAGATTCGTGTTTAGGTTGTGCTTGTTGACCTCCACGTGCGAAGGTTGTGAAACAACCAGTTACAGCACAAGATCCAAATGCACAGATTAAACCAGATTTTTTCCTTGCTTCTAAGAGTTCGTGAACACTGTGTTCATCTTGTAAACATACAGATCCTTCAATTAAACATAAGTCCATTTCTGGCATTTCTTCAGCATAGGTACCGTGAATCCATTTATCAACTAAAGTTTGTCCGTATACAATATCAATCATATCAGTTAAAACAGTGGATAAAATGTCATAGTTTTCTGTTAAAGACATTGCATCCCCAGTACAACCACTTAAGTGTATGTAACCAATACGTGGTTTTGATGAAGCAGCTTTAGTTTCTTCTGCAGGAGCAGCTTCAACTTTTTCTTCTACAGGAGCAGCTTCAACTTTTTCTTCTACTTTTGGTGCTTCTTCAGAAGATCCTCCAAAAGCTTTTTTCAATTTATCAAACATTATTTTACCCCGATTTCTTTTAAAATAATATCAATAGCTTCAGGAATCGCCTTTTCTACAGGTTCTGTTAAACCCATATCCACATCCGGAGTTGGAATCTCTGCTGGTTTACAACCAACAATTACTACTTCACATTTTTGAGAAATCTCTTGTAGTGGATTCTCCACAGTCATTCCATGAGGATTGTCATATTTTCCCTTTTGCATAACATTTGGATCAAATACATCTACGGTTCCAGGCTCAGCATTAAATTCAACTACATCTAACACGATGAGTTTTTTCCAATCATACTCAGTGTATAAAGGGAAGAAATTAGTTGGAGCCGCAGTACCACCATCAATGAATTGAACACTTTCAGGTAAATCAATACCTTCAAATTTCTCTTTAATTTGTTTCAAAATCTCTTTATCGAATTCATTCTCCACATATGAAGTAACAACAGGATCATAATAGTCATTAGTGTCATTGAAATATTTTTGTAATATGTTAATCATGACTGGACCGAATCCATCATCCTTAAATAAAATATTTCCACAGCCAATAACAATAATGTCCGAATGATAAGGCATTAAATTCCTCCAAATTACTTAGATTCTCACCATTTCGTTTTTAAGAATGGATTTATCTTCATCGTCAACTACCATTACGTGAGTAGCACATGATAAACATGGGTCGTATGCTCTGATTACATGTGGACCAAACTCGTGATGGAATCCTTCAGTTGCAGGACCCATGGTTGGAATGTTCCAAGTAGTTGGTACAATTGCAGAGTAAAATTTAATTTTACCTTCAACAACTTTTGCCATGTGAGCATTGGTTCCTCTAGGACCTTCGATAATACCGAATCCGAGTTCACCAGTACCTCTTTTATCATAACTTACATTTGCAGGAGCAGCAGGATCAATTGCGTCTAAAGCTTCCATACATGCATCGTAGTTTTTCAACATTTCGTCAGCACGAGCTACATGTTGAGCAATGACACCTTTATCTTTAAATCCTTGGAATTTTTCCATTCTTGCTCTAGGACCAGTTTCGACATTTTCACCATTAATTAATGGAATTACAGAACATCCTCTTTTACCAACTTCAGGGTCATCATACCAAGCTTCAGGTAAAACTTCAGAAAATGCATCCATATCAAAGTCGTTTACACCATAAGTTGGGTGAACTGCCATTAATGGTTGATTTACTACACCTAATTCAGCAGGAATGCCTAACTTTTCAGCACTTTCAGCAACACAGTTTTTGATTAATTCAATGTGTTCTTCAAGTTTTGGTTTAAATGCAGTCATTCTTTCGATTAATCTTTCTTTAGTGAATGGAGTAATGTTTCTAGCCATTCCACCTACTCTTACATCAGATGGGTGGATACCTTCACCAGCACACATTTCTACAACATATTGTACTGTTTTTCTTACTTCACTGACACTGTCGACAGCAGCAGCGAATAAATTTTCTGGCACAAAGTCTGTTGCAACTAAGAAGTGGTGAATTGCTGCACTGTTAATGTTATGTGCTGCTAAAGTAGCTCTTCTTAACTGTTTAGCTGCTTCAGGAATTTCAATACCTAATGCCATGTCAATAGCTTCAGCGGATGCTAAAGTATGTGGAATTGGACATACTCCACAGATTCTTTGACATAAAACAGGTGCGGTTTCAGGAGCTTTGCTAAGAACCATCTTCTCTAAACCCCTTACAGGAGTTATACTAAAATACATACCTTTTGTAACTATCCCTTCATCGTCAACTTCCATGACAAGCTCGGCATGGCCCTCTTGACGAGTTGTAGGGGATATAACTACTCTATCTTTCAAATATGTCACCTCAATTATTAGCAATTAGAAACTAACATTAATTATATTTATACATTATTATTAATAAGTTATGCCACAAAAATATAATCGAAATATATATAAGAAATAAAAAACTAAATTTAAATATTATACATAGTAATATAATTTAAAGGAGGGAAAAAATTGGATAAAGCAAACATCATAATTTCTATAATTGTCGTGTTATGCGTTGCAGCAGCTGTAGCAGCATATGGAATAACAAATAGTGATAATCCAATATTCTCCGACTTATCAAGTATGTCTGGTGACAATGGCGATGGCGATGGACTTGGAAACAATACCACTTCCGGAGATGATGGAAGTGGAGACTCAAGTGGTACCGATGGATCTGGAAGCGGGTCCGGAACCGGAAGCGGTTCAGGCTCAGGCTCAGGAAGTGGATCCGGGTCAGGAGGCGGTTCAGGCTCAGGTGGATCTGGAACCGGTTCTAACACACACTTATCAACTTCCCAAGCACAAAGCATTGCAAACAGTGCTGTTGGAGAACCAGGATGTCATGCCGGAAGAGTATCATACTCTGGTGGATACTGGTATGCAAAAGTCTATGATTCAGATGGCAATGTTGTAAGTGGCCTCAGAATTAGTGATGCCACAGGCCATGTTGATGAATGGTAAGGATTAAATTTAATCCTTTTTTTATTTTTTTTAATGAATATAGATAAATATATATAACAAAAAAAATATATTTATTATTGTTGTATATGAAGGGCCCGTAGCCTAGCAGGATAGGGCGTCGGACTTCTAATCCGAAGGTCCCGGGTTCAAATCCCGGCGGGTCCGCTTTCAATACATAAAAAACTTTTTTTATTGCAATTTCATCTATTTAACGTTATGGGCTTGTAGCCTAGTCTGGAAGGGCGTAAGACTCCTAATCTTAAGATCGAGGGTTCAAATCCCTCCAAGTCCGTATTTATTTTTTTTAAAAATTATCCAAAGTAGTAATTTTAGCTTCTTTTGGCTTTTCTAACTTACCACTGAAAGAAATTTCCCCATATTTACCTCCACCACCAGGAATAACATCAATAGAGTTATTTCTAAAAGATTCAATAGCTGAAGCTATATTGGAGTCGATTTTAGATATTTCACCAATTGGAACCTCGATTAAAACATCTATTTCCGTGCCGAAATTATCAATTAATTTTTGCCATCTGCCCTGAACCGTTTTGGTCGTGACGCCTTTGCCATATACTGTTGAAATCAATTCGGCAAGAGGCATTAGATGAACATATTCCGGCCTGAATTCAGGATGCATAGGTTGCGAATAATCAGCAATTTCAGAAATCCTAAAGTCAACACCCTTTTTGATAGTTCCTCCGCAGCTGCATTTCATTTTATTTTCCCTAGCAACAATAGGGTCAACCAACTTATAGCAATTTGTGCATGCAGTCATGTGATATTTGCCCAAATTCGGAACCAATCCGTAATTCGCCTTAATATCATTGTGTTTGATCGCCTTTTTAATTGATGAAAATGAAACATCCTCAAGTTCAACTTGATTAAATTCCCTTCCCAACCTATGGGGCCATGGGGAGTGCGCATCGGAATTAGTGAGAAAAGGAAAGTCTTCAAGTTCGCTGACAGTATCTGCCATGAATGTGTCTGCAGATAATCCAAGCTCTACAAAATCTGGCTTTTTTTCATAACAATCATAAATACTATCAAACGATTTATACATTCCAGTCCATGGCGTGAAAGCATGAGCGGGACCAATTAAGCAATCATAATCATGTGCCAACTCCAAAAGCTCAGCACCATCCAAACGTGTTTTAGGCCTCCCGTCAATATTCTTATTTTTTGAAGGCAGCTTTTCAGACAACTCCCTTGCAATATCCATATCCGGAATGATAATTACATGATGGATTCTGTTTTTGCCTTCGACTTCTGTTGTCAAAACAAAATCCATATCATCAAAAGTATAAATTCCATCACCTGAATAGGATGTGGTCTCTTCAATTATGTCCAACCAACCGGGATGGAATGCATCTCCAGTTCCTAAAAGGTTCAAACCTTTTAATTTAGACTTTGGAGCCATATTCTTAATTAGCATGTCCTTTGATGATGCCATCGAAAAACAGCTGTGAACATGAAAATCAGCATTTACCAACATGATTAAATGTTAGAACGTGGCATTATATTAAATTATCCAATATCTTTTTAACATCAAAAACATCACATTTATCCTTATTCGGATATAAATCAACATTTAAATTATCCAAATTAGAATCATCGGACATCTCATTTAGATTTTTTAAAAAATAGTTAGTTTTATCAATCAAATCTATTATCCGTTTTTGATTGGTCGGATAAGACAATTTCAATACTGGAATGTTCAAATCATGAAGTATCTTCAAGGACAGGCTGTGTGCATTATTGCATGCGTTACTTCCAAACAAGATTAAATCGTTTAACGTATTGTATATCGGTTTGTGATTCTTTGGCCGTTTTCCGATTACAATGGCCGCATCCGCCTCATTAATGACTTTAGAAAATAAGATTAATCTTGATTTAACGCCTGAAGGCATTTCACTGGAGCAATACTCACTAATTATATTATCAAAAACCAAATTGCCTTCACAGATATCCATATTATCATATTTGGAAAAATTTGAAGGCGACAAATAATTGTGTCCATTTTTTTCAATCAATGGAATGACAATCATGGACGCATCTGGAACAACTACAACGTTCATGTAAAAAAAAAGTAAAATAAATATATTGAAATCATCCAATATATCTTAAATCATCAGCATTTCCTGCATTGGCTTTATTTATTAAATCTTGTTCCATTTGTTGAGCTTTAGCAATCATTTGTCTAGTTTCTTCAGCTCTTTCCTCTAATTTATCGACATTAATCTCAAAATTAAGCAAAACGGACAATTTATTCAATATCGCTTCAGCAGATTCGGCATCAATAAAGTAGCCTGGAGTTTCACCCATTAGACAAGACCCAGGTATTTGCTGGCGAACACCTAAACCTAAAAACAATCCGGAAGCTCCAACAATGCCTCCATCATTAGCCCTAAGTTCGATTCCGGCTTCTTTCAATAATTCAGCATTTGCTTCATCAGTTGCAGCACCAAAAACCTTAGGATTTTCAGGAGCCTGGCCTGTAACCATTCCGCCTAATGTGTAGATTCTACCAATGCCATAACCTTTAACAAACTCCAAAATATCTTTACATACCAAGTATTGACCTTCTGGGGATAAAGATTGGGTATTTCCAACAAGAATGATTAAATCCAAATTTTCTTCACCAACATCTTTTAGGTAATATAACTCATTGATCATATTTTCTATTATCCCTTCATCTTTAACAATGACTTGCGGAGGGAAAGTCGGAGAATAAATTTCAGCAAATTTTACAGCTCCCAATTCATCTATAATATGATCAGCAGCTAATTTGCCAACATGTCCAAGACCAGGTAATGCCTCTATAAAAATAGGATTGTCTAATTCGATGTTATCTTCTAAAACTGTTATTTCTGTAGTTTTCATATCCCATTACTCCTTCATTGATTCTTTTTTCAATATTCTGCGATATTTACCATACTTATCCTCAATTGAAAATTTAGGAGGATAGATTACCTTAAGCTTTCCGCCACATTTAGGGCAAGCATCCTTTAAAGTATAAATACCGCATTCAGGACATTTATTCATTTTCATATTCATAAGAATCTAATTAATTATCTAATTCTCTTAAAAATGAACCATTTCCATCAGATTCTTCGACGACTGCAATGCATCTATCGGCAGCAGCTTTAAGAGCTTTTTCCGCCAAGATATAATCAGTAGATTTTACGGTAATTCTATACCTCGGTGCACCGACGCATTGAACCTTAATTTCTTCCTCGTCATCACCATTATCTTCAGCAGCTTTCAAAGCATCGATAATAACTTCCACACCATTAGGTACAAAAGTTTCAATATCTACATAACCACTGATGTGAACTTCAGGGGGAGTGATATTTTTCTTAGCCACTTCGGTAATAGCTTCAGCCCAATCCTGTGGAATTCCTTCTTCAGTAAGTGATTCAGCACCTTCATCAGCAGCTGTTTCAAAAGCACCGTAAACATCCCCAAAGATGTCCATGAGTTCATAACCTACTTCATCATAAGCAACGTCCAAATCTTTATCTAATGATTTAGCAGCTAATTCTAAGAATTTTTCAGCTTTTTGCTCAATTTTCCAATGTTGGATTTTTTTAGTTCTTTGATCTTCACGGATTCTTTTCAAGGAAGCATCAACATGCCCCTTTTTAGGATTTACTCTGAGAACACGACAAACGATTTTCTGGTTTTCCCTTACATGATCTCTGATATTTTTAACCCAACCAGAAGATACTTCAGAAATATGAATAAAAGCTTCTTTGCCCTGATATTCTTCTAATTTAGCAAAAGCCCCATAATTAAGAACTTTATAAACTGTACCTACAATAAGTTCTCCTTCATCAGGCCATTCTTGACTTTTTCTCACCATACTCTCACCAACATTAATAAAAAATTATAAAAAATAGTAAAAAATAAGTTTAAAACTAGAAATCTAGTTTAAAACTTTTTCAATGTGTGCAGTGATTTTAGCTTTAGCACCGCGAGATTTGACAAGGGTTTTACCACAAATAATACATTTTACATCAGATGCTGCACGATCGAATATTATTTGTTCATTGTCACAATCTAAACATTTAACTTTTAAAAAGTTTCCTCTACCTTTACTAACCATGTTAATCACCTATTTAGCTACAAATTCAGGTTTTCCTGTTCTGAAAGATTGTTTGATGTGAGATTTGCCACATTCTTTACATTTAAGTCTTAAGTCTAATTTTTTAACTGGCTTGTTTCCAGCAGGTAAAGGTCTTGGATAACCTCTGTAACCAGCAGTTACACGTCTGAATTGTCTTTGTCCCCAAGTTAACTCACTAGCTTTCCTTTTTTTAGCAGTGTGAACCTCATGTACTGTATGTTTTTTACAATGAGGACAGTATGTTCTTTTTTCTTTTGGTATTTTCATTTTTCCACCGTTCTTTACACTAAAAAGTGTTTAATTAATAAATCATTGTAAATCTATTCATAAATTTATCTAAACGGAAGTTTTATTAAAAAACGTTAGAGATTAAAACTGCTTTGTAACGCATCAAGTCTACAAACAGCAAAAATCCAAATTATATAAAATATAATTTTTTAGTATCACAAATAGATATGCTCTTTATTTATGTTTAATAAGTTATATAAAGTTAATGGAAAAATAGCTAAATTTTCACTTGACGGCCTTTTCGATTTTTGAAAAATATTTTTGCATTTACCATCGGCAATGTTACCAAATCCTGAGGTCTGAACGGACCGTAAACCTTCTCATCAACGCCCACAATAGGACCGATGTCATCAAAAACCAACATGGTAACCAATTCAGTATCCTTGGCTATCCTTTTAGATTCCAAATCATAAAACTCATTGTTTTCCTTGAATGCATTAGGATTTTCCTCCAAATTAGTTTCTTTAGGCTTGGAAATATCGTTTGGTTTGGTTTTGGAGTCGATAATCTGTTTTTCTATTGGTTCCCTCTTCTCATCAACAAGAACCTTGGCATTAGTAATCTCATCCAACCTGTCCAATACCTCATCATTCTTTGGAGTCTCCTTAGGCGGTATCAAAGTATTCTTTTGAACTTGCTTGATTTCCACATCGCCAGAGGCCTCATCATCATCGGATAATTTTTCTAAGGAAATATTCCCCCGATGGTTTCTTAAAGTTTCAATTAAGGAATAATAAAATTTTTCCTCTTCAGGGGTTAAATTTAGTGGAGTCGTATCAACCAAATCAAATTCAGGCTTGCCTGTGAAAAGATGGTATGACCTATGAATATTGACTACTGCCGCTTCGGTGATTTTCTTTTCACGTCTTTCACAAATCTCGGTTGCAATAATCTGAGCCTGCTTAAGTATTCCGTGAACATTTGAAAATGGGTCTTCAATGGCCTGCCTTTTTAAGTCATCCAAATACTCGTGAATCTTATTGTAAAAAGTTTCCTCAACACGAGCTAGAGTACCGTTATTTCTTTCCTTTTTCTGAATTTTACGTAATTCCTGATAAAACTGATCCACTTAATACCATCTCTAAAATATGATTTAAAAAGAAAAAAAAGTAAACAAATGAAATTATTCATCTGTTTCTAATCTAGGAGCAAGCAAGAAACTTAGTTTACCATCGCCAGTAACCATATTAAGGGTTAAACTTAATGGCATGTCAGTACCTAAACCAATTTCAGCTTCCTCTGAAAATTTGTCTGCCTTAAGCATTTCTCTAATTTTATCCAATGAGAATAAAGATTTTGCATGTTCATTGATGTTTTCCCCATGGAGATATTTGATGCTTGCATCACCAAATTCACCATCAGCGGATGCAATAAAGTAATCTTCATCCACTTGGAAAGCAATTTTATCTGAAAAGATATCAATATCGTTGATACAATCTTTTAAGATGGAGAAACGTACTTTAAATGAAGTTGGATGATCGATTTGAGGTGGAACAGGGTTATCGTATTCCATATCAATCAATCTTATTTTGAAAGTTCTTGTTGCATCACCTTCAAAAGTAATGATGAAATTACCTTCATCTACAGACATCAAAACTCTGTCCTGTGATTTAGCACGTTTGAGAACTCTCATGAATTCATCAGTGTCAATATTGATTTTTTCAGGAACATCACAAAGATACTCATCAAATAAACTAGCTTTGAGTTCCAAATGTACGAAAGTTATATGACTACGGTCTAAGGCATCCAGTCTCATGCCTTCACTATCAGTTTGAATTTGTACTTCATCAACGATTGATGAAATAGCATCAAAACTTGTTTTTAATATACTAGAATCACTTAATTCTGCTTTAAACATAAATAATCCTCTAATCAATAATATTTCTATATTTATTTTTTATTATATAATAAGTTTATCTTTTTTTAAAATTATTCATTGGCAGCCTTTTTCATACTTGAAACATAATCCATCAAAGGGCCTTTAGCGTCTTCGCCATTCTCTTCTATGATTTTTACAATTGCGCTTCCAACAATAACCCCATCGGCAATTTTACCAATTTGAGAAGCCTGCTCCGGAGTATTTATTCCAAAACCAACAGCCAATGGCAAATCAGTGACATCGCGAATGTCGCTTATTATTGCATTCAGGTCCGTTTTAATCTCAGAACGCATCCCAGTAACACCTAGAGAGGATACGATATAAATAAAACCGCTTGCATCGCTTGCAATTTTTTGAATTCTTTCCTTGGAAGTTGGAGCAATCAGAGAAATCACATCCACACCATTTCTCTTAGCGATTTCATCGATTTCACCCTTTTCCTCATAAGGCAAATCGGGTGATATTATCCCATCAACACCCAATTCTGCGCATTTTTTAAAGAATTCCTCATAACCGTAAAAGAAAACCGGATTGATGTATGTCAAAAATACTAAAGGAATATCAGTCTTTAATCTAACCTGCCTTATGATATCAAACACATCATCGGTTGTGGTATTGTGCTTTAAAGCCCTTACATTAGCATCCTGTATAACTACTCCTTCAGCCATAGGGTCTGAAAATGGAATGCCTATCTCTATTAAGTCACATCCCGCTTCTTCCATTGCTAAAATATATTCAACTGTCTTTTCAACAGTAGGATCTCCTGCAGTTAAAAAACCGATGAATGCTTTTCCATCTTTAAATGCATTAGCTATTTTACTCATTCAACTCAACTCCCCTGTATTCTGCAATTGATCTAACATCCTTGTCTCCCCTTCCTGAAAGACAAATCATAATAATATCATCCTTATCCATTTCTGGAGCAATTTTCATTGCATATGCAACCGCATGAGCACTTTCAATAGCCGGAATAATTCCTTCCATTCTTGATAAATATTCAAAGGCTTCAACAGCCTCTTCATCATTAATCGGAACATATTCCGCCCTTCCTATATCCCTTAAGTATGCGTGTTCCGGACCAACACCCGGATAGTCAAGACCTGCTGAAACAGAATATACCGGAGCAATTTGACCATAATCTCCTTGGTTAAATATTGATTTCATGCCATGAAATATTCCAATCTCCCCATTGGTTAAAGCTGCCGCATTATATGGGGTATCAACGCCTTTACCTCCAGCTTCACATCCTATTAATCTGACATCCTCATCTTCTATGAAATTATAAAATGCCCCCATTGCATTGCTTCCACCACCGACACATGCAATAACTGCAGTAGGCAGTTTTCCTTCAATGTCTAAAAATTGTTGGCGAGCCTCCTTACTGATAACGGCTTGAAAATCACGGACAATCATAGGGAATGGATGCGGTCCCATTGTAGAACCAATTACATAATTCGTATCATGAACACGAGCAATCCAATCTCTAAATGCATCATTAACCGCATCTTTCAGTGTTTTCGTTCCCGATTTAACAGAATGCACCTTAGCACCAAGCAATTCCATCCTATAAACATTCAATGCTTGTCTTTGTGTATCCACTTCCCCCATAAATACTTCACATTCCATATCTAAAAGTGCAGCGGCAGTTGCAGTTGCAACACCATGTTGGCCTGCACCAGTTTCAGCTATCACTCTTGTTTTCCCCATCTTTTTAGCAAGCAATACCTGGCCTAAAACATTATTAATCTTATGAGCTCCAGTATGGTTTAAATCTTCACGTTTTAAATAAATCTTTGCTCCACCTAAATCCTCAGTCATTCGTTTTGCATAGTATAACAAGGAAGGCCTTCCGGCATATTCCTTCAATAAAGTATTCAACTCATCTACAAACTCGGGGTCGTCCATGTAATGATAATATTGCTCTTCCAAATATAACAGTTCATTCATTAATGTTTCGGATATGTATTGGCCCCCATACTCACCATATCTTCCTTTACTCAATTTATTACCTCCATAATCTCTTTAATTTTACCTTCATCTTTAAATCCGTCAGTTTCAAGGCTGGAACTTAAATCAATAGCATAAGGATTAAATTCTAAAATTGCTTCCCTGACATTAAGAGAATTAATTCCTCCTGCTAAAAAAAACTCTTTTTTTAAGTCTTTTCTGATTAAACGCCAATCAAAGGTTTTACCACTGCCTTTACCACTATCTAAAAGTAAATAATCAGCTAATGAATCATCATATTTTAACAAATCATTATTTTCCGCCATTTCAATAGCTTTAATAATTTTTAGTTCATTATCAGTTCTTTCTTTTAAAATATTAATATACTCCTCACTTTCATTGCCATGAAGCTGAGCAATTTCTATAGTCTTCGCATTAAATAACTCTAAAATTTCATCAATGCCTGCATTTACAAAAACGCCTACTGAAACTATATCTGAACTTAAATTGCTTTTTAAATCTGCAGCAAGCTCATGTGAAACTTGTCTTTTTGAATTAGCAAATACGAACCCAATGTAATCCGGTTTATACTTATTCACGATATCAATATCTTCAAAACGCCTGATTCCACAGATTTTAATCTTAACCATTTTTCAACTCCAAAATCATAGCCTTCTTATCATCGCATTTCATTAAAGTTTCGCCAATTAAAACTGCATCGACATCATTTTCTTTTAATTTCCTAACATCTTCCGGTGTTTTAATCCCACTTTCAGAAATAAATATGACATCTCCACTTACACATCTACGTAGGCTAATACTATTTTCAATGTCTACAGTGAAATCATTCAAGTTCCTATTATTCACGCCTATTATTTCAGCACCTACATTCAAAGCTGTCCTAATTTCATCACCATCATGTGTTTCAACGATAGCAGAAAGACCCAAATCATGAGCCAAATCCAAAAATTTCTTCAATTCTACAATGGACAATATAGAAACAATCAATAATACACAAGAAGCTCCCAATAATTTAGCTTCCCAAATCATGTACTCGTCAATTACAAAATCTTTTCTCAAAATTGGAATGTTCACATTCTGTGCGATTTCTTTCAAATAATCATCAGATCCTTTGAAAAAGTAGGGTTCTGTCAAAACGGAAATCGCTGATGCCCCTGCATTTTCATATTCCTTTGCAATGTTCACATAATCAAAATCTTCAGCGATTAATCCCTTTGAGGGAGAAGCCCTTTTAACTTCCGCAATAATGGAAATCTCATTTTCACTTAATGCCTTTTTAAAAGGGAAATCTTGAGTAATTTCCAATTGTTTGACTTCTTCCTTAAGTTCCTCAAGAGACTTATTCTTTTTTGACTGTGATACCCTTTCTTTAGTTTTATCAACAATTTCTTCCAACATGATAATCAACTATTTGTAATTTCAATAAATTTTTCCAATTGCTTTAAGGCTTTTCCAGAGTCAATTAGCTCTTCTGCCAATTCAACACCTTCGCGTAAAGAATCTACTTTTCCAGCGGAATATAATCCTGCAGCTGAATTTAATAAAACAGCATTTCTTTTAGGACCCTTTTCACCATTTAAAATTGACAATGTTATTTTTGCATTCTCCTTTGCATCTCCACCAACAAGATCCTCTTTTGATGCCAGTTCCATGCCGAAATATTCCGGTGAAATTTCATAAGACATTATATTGCCATCCTTAAGTTCGCAAACTGCAGTTTTATCGCTGACTGAAATTTCATCCATTCCATCCAAACCATAAACAGTCAATGAAGATTTAACACCCAAATTCTTTAAAACTTCAGTCAATGGTTCTACAAGTTCCTTTTCATAAACTCCCAATACCTGCATTGTTGCTCCGGCAGGGCTTGTTAAAGGCCCCAATATATTAAATATTGTTCTGATTGACAATTCCTTACGGACCCCCGCAACATACTTCATGGCCAAATGATAATTTTGAGCAAACAAGAAACATAAATTGATTTCCTTTAAACATCTTAAGCTTTTTTCAGGTTCAATGTAAATATTAACACCCAATTCTTCCAATACATCAGCAGCACCGCATTTACTTGATGCAGACCTATTTCCATGTTTTGCTACAGGAACTCCTGCTGATGAAATGACAATTGATGATGTGGTGGATATGTTAAATGTGTTTGAACCGTCACCACCTGTCCCGACAATTTCCAAAACTTCCTCGTCGTTCAATAATCTTACACAATGAGCCCTCATTGCTTCAGCGGAAGCTGTTATCTCTTCAATTGTTTCTCCTTTCATTGACATTGCAGTTAAATATGCACTCATCTGGACTTCGCTTGCTTCGCCACTCATGATTTCATCCATAGTCTGATAGGCTTCATCATAAGTTAAATTTTCATGTTTGTACACTTTTAAAATAGCTTCTTTAATCATAAAATCCCTTTATCTACTTTTTCTAAAAAATTACTGATAATAGTTAATCCATCTGGAGTTAAAATTGATTCAGGATGAAATTGAAGTCCATAAATATTGTAATCTTTATGTTTAACCGCCATGACTTCCCCATCATCTTTCGCTTTTGATATTATCTCCAAACAATCTGGAATAGTGTCCTTTAATAAACTTAAGGAATGATATCTGCCAACAGTTATCTCACTTGGCAATCCTTTAAATATAAAATCATAATCGAGAGAAATTTTTGAAGATTTGCCGTGCATTAATCTTTTTGCATGAGACACTGTGCCTCCAAAGGCTTCACAGATTGCCTGGTGGCCTAAACAAACCCCAAGAATAGGAATTTTATCGCAAAATTCCTTTACGACATCAATGCAAATTCCAGCATTTTCCGGCCTTCCAGGACCGGGAGATAAAATTATTGCATCCGGGTTTAAACGAGAGATTTCGCCAAGAGTTATTTTATCATTTCTAAAAACAGCAAGGTCATCATCAACCTCTCCGATTAATTGGAACAGATTATATGAAAAACTGTCATAGTTATCAATTAAAAGAATCATTCTATCCCCCCATCTGCAATTTCTAATGCATTTATAACGGCGGCCGCCTTATTTAAGCTTTCATCAAATTCAGTTTCAGGCACACTATCAGCAACAATGCCTGCCCCAGAACGGATGAAAACTTTATTTTTCCTTGCAAAAGCTATCCTAATAGAAATGCATGTGTCAATATTTCCGCTTAAATCAACGTATCCAATAGCTCCACCATATATGCCTCTCTTATTATTTTCAAGCTCATTTATAATTTCACAGGCTCTTATTTTTGGAGCTCCAGACAATGTTCCTGCAGGGAGAATTGAATCGATTGCTACAAGGGAATCCAAATCGCCTCTTAGAGTGCCGCTAACTGTAGACCCAATATGCATCACATGTGAAAATCTCTCTACAGACAGGTACTTGTCAACATTGACAGAGCCTATTTCAGATATTCTTCCAATATCGTTTCGTCCCAAATCAACCAACATGTTATGTTCAGCCAATTCCTTTTCGTCTGCAAGCAATTCCTTTTCGAGTTCCAAATCCTCCTCTTCGGTCTTTCCACGAGGCCTTGTTCCTGCAAGGGGGAAAGTATACAATTTTCTATCAGTTAATTTTACTAAAGTTTCAGGAGAAGCACCGGCTATTTCAATATCATCGCTTGAGAAATAGAACATGTATGGAGAAGGATTTGTAGTCCTTAAAACCCTATATGTATCAAATAAACTCCCTGAAATATCCGCTTCAATCCTATTTGATAAAACAACCTGGAAAATGTCTCCCTCCTTAATGTAATTTTTGGCTTTTGAAACCATGCCGCAATATTTTTCTTTTGAAAATGCTGGTTTAAAATCTGATTTTAATTTTAATGGCTCGATTTCGGCTTTTTTGCCATTTTTAATTAAATCTGCTAAATTCCTTAAGTCTTCACAAGCCTTTTCATAATTGTTTTCCAAATCATCAGTTTTCATGTTTGAAATTAAGATAATCTTTTGCTTGAAATTGTCAAAGGCTATGACCTTATCAAACAACATTATATCAATGTCTTTGAACTGATCCTGGTTTTCAGCATCCAAGTTTAATGAAGGTTCAGCGTATTTTATATAATCATAAGCAAAATAGCCGACAAAACCTCCTGTAAATGGAGGCAAGTAATCCAGTTTTGGAGATTTGTTCAATTTAATCAAATCCCTAATGATTTCGCTTGGATTATCTGTTCCAATGACGATTTCATCATCAGTTAATCTCTCAAATTTATCGTCACCTTTAATGTGAACAACACCGTTTTGACATGTGAACTCCAACACAGGATTAAAGCCTAAAAAACTGTATCTTCCCCATTTTTCGACATCTTCAATACTTTCCAATAAGTAACAGTGCTTGCTTGTTGCTTTTAAAACTCTTAAAACTTCTATAGGAGTGGCCATATCTGAAAACAATTCACAGAATATGGGAATCCTCTTATACTCTTCATTTTTTGATATATTTTTTACTTCTTCTAAACTTGGGGAAAACATATAATCACATTATTCTAATTCTAATAGTATATAGTATAATGTACTATTTAAAACCTTGTTGTAACTTTTTGTACATTGATGAATATTTCAAAAAAAATATGCTACATCTTATCCTGTTCTTGGCTAAATTGAATAACGATTTTTTTAATTTCCCTACTTTCCAGATAAGGAAGCTTTTCTGTTATTTCCTTTTCCAAATCCCTATTCAATTGCAACCTTTTCTCAACATATTCCTCACCATCAAGTTCGGCCTTGTACTGTTTATTCAAATTGGAATATTTAGTGATTAAAGGTTGAAGAATATTGCCGATATCTTCATCCAATCTGTCATTGATAATCTTTCTTTTTCTTATTTCAGTCACATAACCCAGAACGGTAATGAAAAATCCTAAAACCGTAACTGTCAAAGCAGGAACAAAAATCTTCTGATTACCAATGAAGACTATTGTAAAAAAAATTCCTATAAATATCAGAACAATTCCAATTTTTCTTATATCCATGTTAAAGATATTATAATTTATTAATATTTAATATTTTTTCAATTCTTCAATGATTGAACTTAACAACAACCATGTGGAAATGATTGCCAAAACACCTACAAAACCCATCACGAAATAATTTGTAAATAAAATATTATTCACATCACTTAATCTGATTATTTCAGCGAATAAATTGTTTAAGAAATGAGCAAAGATGGGAACGAAAATATTTTCTGTTTTAAGATATAATATGGCCATGCAAATTGCAAAAACAAATGCGGAAATCATCCCTCCAAAACTATGAAGGGCACCAAACAGCAATGAAGTAATCAGCACTGCAAAGACTGTTGGAATAAACAATTTAAATTTATTTAAAAAAACGCCTCTAAACAACAATTCCTCAGAAATTGGAGAAACGACAACAGTAGTGAGAAAACTGCCAACCATCGGCAAATAATCTATTGACATTGAAGGTATCGAAAAGTTAACTAAAAAATCCAGAGATGGAAAATTATTAATCAAAGCCACTGATACATACAGCATCCCATATGAAAAGAAAATATTTAAAAATACGATTAATAATATGTATCTCAAATGCATTTTTGAAAAGACATTTTTCACATCCTCTTTTAAACCTTCAGTGCAATTTCTTAGTGAAAATACAAAATAAGCAATAATCAAAATATAGAACAGACTGCTGTCATTAACAATATTGAAGCAAGACAAAATGAAAAATATCACATATGCCAAAACAATGAAAATGGCAAAATCTATAATTTTAATGTTTTTTAGATTCTCATTCAATTCAGACATACTATCAAAATCAATCAATCAATTATGTAAAAGATAAATTACATCGAAAAACGGCACATATCCTAACCTAAACAACCACAATACAAATCCAAATCTCATTCAATCGTTTTCATCAAACGTAAAAACATCTTCAATAGAATTTTTACCTAAAATCTTTGTGATCTTATAGGCCAATAATAAGGAAGGATTATAACGAGCATTTTCTAAAGCATTTATTGTCTGACGAGTGACGCCAACAGATTCGGCCAACTCCTGTTGAGTCATGCCTTTTTCATGGCGAAACTGGCGTATTTTTGTTTCCATATACTCACCTATCATATAATCCATTGACTATATAGTTGTATTATTCTCTTTAAATAAAGCAATATAAATGTTTTGTATAATTTAACACTATAAATATGTAAAAACATATTATTTTAAAAGAAAAATTTTTACAAATTTTATAAAAAACGATGAAATTAAAAAAATTTAACAAAACAATTTCAAAATGCACATCTTAGATGTTAAAATATAATATAGAGAACGGTAATAATATAATATAGCATAATGAAAAAAAATGAGTTGATAAAAAATGGCAATACATCCTATTGAATTTAGGTATGGTACCCCAGAAATGAAAAGAATATGGGAAGAAGAAAATAAATTACAAAGAATGCTGGATGTGGAATCTGCATTAGCTCAAGCTGAAGGAAAACTTGGCATTATACCTCAAGAAGTAGCAGATGAAATCGCATCCAAAGCAACTACAGAATACGTAAAATTAGAACGAGTGAAAGCTATTGAAGCTGAAACCAATCACGATATTGCGGCTCTTTCTAAAGGAATTACAGAAGTATGTGAAAATGGCGCTGGAGAATATGTCCACTTTGGAGCTACCTCCAATGATATTGTAGACAGCTCCAACTCATTGCTTATTCGTGACTCAATTGAAGTGTTAAAAGAAAAATTAGAAAGATTGACTAAAATCATGCTCAAATTGACTGAAGAAAATAAAATGAAGGTGTGCATTGGACGTACTCACGGACAACATGCGCTTCCAACAACCTATGGAATGAAATTCGGTATTTGGGCGGATGAACTTCACAGGCAATATGAAAGGCTGGAACATGCTGAAGGCAATGTCTGCATTGGCATGATGGATGGGGCCGTAGGAACAACCGCCGCATTGGGCGAGCAAGGTTGGGAAATTCATAAAAGCGTTGCCGAAATATTGGGATTGCCTGCCGCCACAATTACAAACCAAGTTGTCCAAAGAGACAATCACGTTGAATTCATTAGCGTATTAGCCAATATCGCAAGTACCCTAGATAAAATCGGATTGGAAATTAGAAGCCTTCAGAGAACTGAACTCATGGAAGTTGGAGAATATTTCGACCCTGAAAAGCAAGTAGGAAGTAGCACAATGCCACACAAAATGAATCCTATTACAGCTGAAAGGATCTGTGGCGTTGCAAGAATTATTAAATCCTATGTAAATGCGGCCTTGGACAACAACCCCCTTTGGCATGAAAGAGACTTGACCAACTCCTCCTGTGAAAGGATAATGTTTCCGGAAAGCTGCATTTTAACTGACTATATCCTCAATTTAACTATAAAATTAATGAATAATTTAGTTTTCTACGATGAAAACATCGAAAGAAACCTGAACTTAACAAACGGTTTAATTATGGCTGAAAGACTAATGGCAGAACTTACCCGTGCTGGAATGGGAAAACAAACTGCATATGGAATTGTAAGAAAAAATGCAATTAAAGCCAATAAAGAAAAACTATTATTGGGTGAACTAATCTTACAAGACGAAGAAGTTCAGAAATATCTAACCGAAGAAGATGTCGAAAAGATAATGGACCCTCACACATATGTCGGGTCCATATCAATAATAATTGACGAATTACTTGAAAAATCCAAGAATTGGTTTTAGGTGAAAAAAATGACTAGTATAAAAGAATTAAAATCTATTGATTTATCTTCCTTTACAGTAAATATAACTGGAATTTCCATATTGTTTGCTATTCTAGCAGCAATAGTGATTACCTTAGCAATTGGAATTATGAACGTTAGTGCAATCATGGTTGCGATTTACCTTATCCCAACAATTGTCGTTGGCACCTTCATGGTGACCATATACTATGCATTTTCCAGCGGATTGTTATACAATACCCTAGCTAAAAAATTGAATCCAATTAAATTAACATTTGAAGATAATGGAGAACTCGTAAAAATTTCAACAACCGAAACTGCAATAATGACTTCAATAATAGCTACACTCCAAGTAATAATATTTTACTTAGCAACAATGCTGATATTACCATTACTTCTCAATACTGTTGTGCAAACATTATTGTTCTCAGGTCAGCAAATGCTTGCATTCTTGATGTACCAGTACATGCTAATTTTAAGCCAACCTACCACAATCGCAATAATCATCTTCGGTACATTCATCATTACATTCATACTTGTTTTGCTTGGATGTTACATCTACAATGCTTTTGCAAAAACAGGCAGAGGAGCTGTAATAAGCTTGTCTGAAGAAGATGGCATGACTGCTATCGAATCAATTGACATAATGAAATTTGCAATCGCATTCGGTATAGTTTACGGTATATTAAACTTGATTCTCACCCTCATAGGTGCAATCAGTGGAGGAGACATCGTGAACTTAATAATAAATATTATTGGAGGATTCGTTAGTGGAATTGTTAATGCTGCATTAATAGCATTGTTCTACAACATCGTTGCACCAAGAATCGCAAAAATAAAATTAGAATTAATTGATAGATAATCAATTAATTTTATTTCTTTCTTTTTTTATTTCAGGAACATATCTCTTAAGCATTAGAGATAACGTAATAACTGTCACGGAACTCATTGCCATAGCGAGCCCTGCCAGTGCCGGTTCAAAAGTAATGCCAAATGCAGGATATAAAACACCCGCCGCTACTGGAATCAAAATAGAGTTATAAGCGAAAGCCCAGAAAATATTTTCCTTAATCCTTCTCATTACCTTTTTGGAAAACTGCACTGCGGCAACAACATTTTCCAAATCGCCTTCCATAACAACAATATCCCCACTTTCCATAGCAATATCAGTTCCGTTACCCATAGCAACACCAATATCCGCTTGTGTTAAAGCCGGAGCATCATTGATACCATCCCCAACGAACAGCACTTTCTTGGTATTGTTCGCTTGAGTTTCCTTCACTATGCTTAACTTATTTTCAGG
The DNA here is from genome assembly GCF_017409525.1 of Methanobrevibacter sp. Classification (NCBI taxonomy): domain Archaea; kingdom Methanobacteriati; phylum Methanobacteriota; class Methanobacteria; order Methanobacteriales; family Methanobacteriaceae; genus Methanobrevibacter; species Methanobrevibacter sp. The sequence continues at coordinate 39,804 of NZ_JAFQSO010000016.1, forward strand.
AAGAACACCAGCTCGCACATTGTCTATGCCAACTTCACGAGCCACATTAAGTGCAGTCGATTCATTGTCGCCCGTAAGCATATATGTTTCAACGCCCATCTTGTGCAGCTCTTCAATTGTCCTTTTGGAATTAGATTTAATCTTATCTGACAAACTTAAAATTCCCTTGACAGCTTTGTCTTTTGCCAAAAAGATAATGGTTTTGCTTAAGCTTTCAAGTTCATGATACTTGTCAATGGCCTCATCTGAAACATTAATGTCATTGGATTTCATTAAGGCCAAATTACCTGCAAGGACTTCACTGCCATTTAAATTGGCTTTAAGTCCCTTACCAGTTACATTTTCAAAGCCATCAGTTGAATCTAAAGCAATGTTCATCTCCTTTGATTTGTTGACAATGGCCTTGGCAATAGGATGGTTGGAATTTTGCTCTACACTAGCCGCAAGAGCTATTAATTCCTCATCGGAAATTCCATAAGTTATAATGTCATCAACTTCAGGCTTTCCTTCAGTGATTGTGCCTGTCTTATCAAAGGCCGCCACATCGATTTGACCAGCATTTTCCAGAGTATCCCCATTTTTGATTAGAATACCAAATTCGGCAGCCCTTCCAACACCTACAGTAACTGCAGTTGGTGTAGCCAGTCCTAAAGCACATGGACATGCCACAACCAATATTGAAATCAGACATGTTAGGGAGAATAACAATGTTTCGCCTAAAACAAAATACCATATTAGAAATACCACAATGGCTATTGTCAGAATGACTGGAATAAAGTAGGATACGATAGTGTTTGCGAATTTTTGAACAGGAGGCCTTGAGGACTGTGCCTTTTCAACCAAACGAATGATGTTTGACAATACTGTCTCTTTTCCAATTTTTTGAGCTTTAATATATAATACTCCATCTTGATTAATGGTTCCCGCAAATACTTCCTCACCATCCTTTTTAACCTTTGGAATCGGCTCCCCATTAATCATTGACTCGTCAACATAGGACTCTCCACCAACGACATCGCCATCGACAGGGATCTTGTCACCGGGTTTTACCAAAAGCAGATCACCAATGACAATGTCGGCAATTGAAACTTCCTTTTGAGATTTGATTTCATTGTTTTCATCAAGCTCAATTGCAGTTGCAACTGTTGGCTGAAGGCCTATCAATTCCCTGATTGAATCGGAAGTTCGCTTTTTAGCTCTTGCCTCCAAATATCTTCCAATCATTAGAAATGAAGGAAGCATTACCGCTGAGTCATAAAACATGAAGGAATGGTCTAGGACAATGTGAAATGTTCCAAGGATACTTGAGACATATGCCACCATAATACCCATCGAGTACATCACATCCATGTTCAAGTTCTTATGGGCCAAACCATTGCCGCCCGCTTTCAAAATAGGTAAAGAAACATATAAAAACGGAGCAATACTAACAATTAATGACAATAGACCCATCGAAGAAATATCAATTCCAGTAGCTTGTTTAATGGATTCTGTGATTCCCATCAATGGGTCCCATCCACTGAACATCAGCACCATTAGAATTGCAGAAAAAATCAAACCTACAATGATTCTATTGCGTTTTTCCTTTAGGTCCTTTTGATAAATGGCTTCCTCATCGATTTCTGTTTGTCCCTCAACACCCAGAAGTTCAAAACCCAATGAATCGATTACCTTTTCAATTTCATCCAATGTGACTTTGGAAGAATCATATCGAATTTTTGCTGACTGTGATGTCAAATCGGCCTTTACATCGAAAATACCGTCGAGTCTTATTAGGAAATTCTCAACATTCATAGTGCATGAAGCGCAATGCATTCCCTGGATTCTTATGGTCATTTCATCCGTGTGGAGTTCAAAACCCAGATTTCTAACCAGTTTCTCCATCTGTTCATAGGAAATTTTTTTAGTGTCAACTGTAATATGCAACTTATTTGCCGACAGGTCCGCATCCACTTCCTCTACACCTTCAATTTTTCCAAATGTTTTATTTACGCTTAAAACACAGGAAGCACAGTGCATTCCTTCAATTGGCAAATCCATATGTTTATGCTTTACTATGACATCACACCCCTATTTATCATATAAAATTAGTTTATTTTTAAATATTATAAAAGTTTAGGTAATGCTAAATTATTGGTAAGGCAATTCTTTTCTTGAGAAAATTATTTAACTTTAATTCCATCTTGGAAAACACTTAAAATATTATCATTGTCACTTAAAACAGAAATATCATCCAAAGGATTAGTATTGACCAAAATCAAATCTGCGATGTAATTTTCCTTTACTAAACCTAAATTATCTTGACCTAAATATTTAGCTGCTTTAACAGTTCCACTAGCTATTGCTTCTGTTTCACTCATTCCAATGTCGACCAAATGAGACAATTCCTCCAGATTATGCCCATGAGGGATAACACCGCTATCAGTTCCCATCAAAATATTAACGCCTTGCTCATAAGCAACAGAGACATTTTCCTTGTGAACCCTAACAATATCCTTTAATTTAGCTGTTTTTTCAGCAGCATAGCTGTCCCAAGCTGGAAAACCGTTTTTGTATAAGAATTGATGAACCAACAGTGTTGGAACCAAAGTGACATTCTTTTCAACCATTTTTGAAGCCGTCTTTTTATCGATGAATGTTCCATGTTCAATGGATGAAAATCCTGCATCAATACAGTTGTTCATTCCTTTTAGGCTATGGCAATGAGCTGAGACTTTCATATTGCTTGCCTTAGCTTCCTTTACGATTGTCTTAAGTTCCTTTTTATTGAACTGTGCAAATTCGGGTGATGTGTTGGTTGTTAATACTCCTCCGCTTGCCATCACTTTTATAAAATCAGCACCCGCTCTTTTAACTTCACGAGTCTTTTTTAAGACTTCTTCAATGCCATCGCATCTTCCCTTTGGAAATCCAGGATACATTATCTCCATGTCAAATCCAGATGGAAGAAGCAAATCAAAATGACCCCCTGTCATCATCAATGGAGTGATTGACAAGTGAATTTTTGGAGCTATGAATAATTTTTTCTCTTGAGCCAATTTAAAGCTTAAATCTGCAGACCCACAATCCCTAATTGAAGTAACACCCGCATTTATTGTCTGCAAAGAATGAGGAACGGCATTGTAAAAATGAATACCTAAAGGATTTGCCATATTTTCCTCTTTGTGAAAACCTTTAGCGAAGATGTGGGCATGGCAATCAATAAAGCCCGGAAGTAAATAATTATCTTCCCCATCAATGACTTTAACATCCTTTTTAGTATTTATAGAAGATGAAATCTCTTTAATAATATTATCTTCAATCAATATATTTTGATTGGTATTTATTTCTTCAAAGGGATTGATAACATTTACATTTTCAATTAGAGTCTGCATATTACCACACTATAATATTTCGATTGTTCCGTTATCCCCATCGACTTCAACCAAAGTCCCATCAGTCAAGTCATTGACATTGCTTGGTGAGTCAACCATTGGAATATCGGACATTATTGCACCTGTTGCAATGATAGGCTCAGCATTAAGGCAGATGATGGCTTTTGGAGCAGTGTTGTTTTTCATCATCTGAAAAATCACGTAAGATCCGACAGTAGACCCCTTTCCACCAGGAATAAATAAAACCTTATCTTTGATAATTTCCCCTTTCAATTCATGATTAGGATCAATTATTTCACCATTTTCAGGATTTACTCCACCTAAAAAACTAATCGGTTCAGATGAAACAATCAACTCCCCTTTTCCCTTTCCTTTTGCAATACTTCTACATTCAATCATAAACTCACCTAAATAACATCCTTTTTCATTATTTCTCTTAAAACTGCAGTCGCATAAGAGCCCTTATTAATGGAAAATTCGCATAAAACCCCCTCGTCGGTTGGAGTCGCCTTACTGTCCCAAACTTGAAAACGCATATTGCGCCTAAGTCCAAAACTTCCTAAACGAGGCATTTTCGGAACTTCAAAATCCTCTTTTTTAACACCATACTTGTCTAAAACGCCCTTTTCCATTTCTCCAACTTCACCGCCTGCAAACGGAACCTTTGTACCATATAACGGGCAGGTCGGGTTGGCCTTAAAGTTTGTAATCAATTCCTGAAACTCTTCATGGGATTTGTCCCGAACAATATGCTCTTCATTGTCAATGACAATATCTCCCTCAACATATTTGTCAATGCCCATAGCAACCCTATTGCTTACGGCCTCATTGAACAGATAAGATTGATATGCATGGACAAACATTCTCTGCAAAGGCTTTGGAAGTGCGTGCAGGGCATTCATATAGGATTTGTCTGTCAATTCCCCCTTCTTGGAATCTTTAATCAATTCCTTAATCATCATCTTTTCATAGCGCATTCCCTTGCCCATCAGACTTAAAGATTCCTCCAAGTTTCCATCATCATAGGCTTTTCTTGCCTTTTGATTGTCTTCACCCTCATCTTCTGTCGGATTTCCTATATATCTTCTGACAGCCTCCTCAAGGTCATTTTCAACCAGAGCCTCTCCAACAAGATGGGTAACTGTTCTAGGCTTTCCAAATCTCTGCCAGCCGAAATAATTGGGAACACCTCTGATTTCAAGTTCAGTCAAAACTTCATTTGCAATCTCAGCGCTTTCTTGGACATCATCCAAATCTTTGATGAGAATTTTAAACTTGTTCCCCTTAAGCTGACCCATTCTGAGTTTTTTACGACCCCTAACAACCTTTAAAAAATCAGTATTGTAAATATCCAAGTTTTCAACTTGCCTGAACTGGTCTTCGGAATCCATGTTTGCAATGCAAATCCATTGACGAGTTATGGCTTTTTTATCTTTCATACCTGCAAAGCCCATTCTTTTTCTTGAGATATGCAAGTCACGGGCAATGTCGAGGACAACGTCCAAAGTTGTTCTTCCAAGTTTTTCAATCCAAACATAAACATTTGGGCCTTCACCATCAGGAATGACCTCTGGAATTTCTTCAACATAAAAGTCTTCATATTGGTTTCTAATAGTTCCACCAATACCCTCTTGAGATGTAACATAAGTAGTAGCATTTAACATGATATCACGGAAATAATAATGCCCCGACCGGGATTTGAACCCGGGGAATGGGATCCGCAGTCCCATGTGTTATCCAAACTACACCATCGGGGCCATACAAAATAAGATAACACACTAATATATTATACTTATAGTATTTAAATTATTGCTACACTATAAAAGAAGAGGAGTAGATGCGTGTTGCACCTACCTGATTTTAATTTCTACGTTTTTGGTTACTCTTTTGTAGTAGCTGTTTCCTTTATATTTGATGACTGCCTTGTAAGTTCCCTTTTTAGTTAATTTAGTAATTTAAAGGTTGATTTGCCTTTACTGTTGGTTTTAGCAGCATATGTTTTACCTTTAACTTTTAAGGTAACCTTTACTTTTTTAACTGCTTTCCTTTACTGTTTTTCAAGGTTATTGTGTATTTGGTCTTGTAAAGTTATTCAATGATGCAAACTCACTTAAAATAGCAGTCGACATAATTATCACAATTATCGTTGTTGGACTTTCCGTGCTGTTTACGAAAATGGATGCTAAAAATACATGAGTTTGGCAATCCTCTTATAAAATGGTTCATTTGTTGTGAAAAAATCAATGTATTCAACATCCAATTGATTATATGGCATTCACATAGTCTTTTTTTTCTTTTTGAAATTTTTTTGTAAGAATTCAGATAAACTTTCTAAACAACCAAAATTTAACAGTATTACATATAAATTATATATGTAAAATTATAAAATTGTATATAATTACTCAATTTAGGAGGGTATTGAAGTTTATGAATAAAAATAGGATAATCGTAATATTTTCAATTTTATTCGTTCTTTTATGTTCGCTTTCAGCGGTTGCTGCAAGTGAATTAAACTCGACTGATGCAATTACAAGTGAGATTACGGATGAAACGATTGGTGAAACTGCAGATTTTGATGCAGAATCAGGGAAAATATTAACTACAATCAATGAAGAACAGGAAAGCATATTGAATGTGACCTGTGAAGAACAGGAAAGTGTATTGGACGCAACGGAGGACGAATCAGAAGAATGGGGTACATTCACTGAGTTAAGGCAGTTAATAAGTGATACCCTATACACTAAGGAAATCAAATTGCAAAAGAATTATAGATCTACTGGTAGTGGAGGTTCTAGCGATGAAATAGTCATTAACAGAGAGGTTACCATTGACGGAAATGGGCATACGATTGACTGTGCAGGAAAATCAACTGCATTCGTACTCGATTATAGTTACATTCATTTAAAAAATATGCGAATTACAGGATTTGCCGACACTTCAAAGTCTCACCTTTATGCAGTAACTGTTCAACCTCATCTTCAGCACTGCATAATTGAAAATTGTATTTTTGAAGGTAATTCATATAGCGTATTGAGTATGCAAGGAACCTTTAATAAGATTGTAGATTGTGTTTTTAGAAATAATTCTGCAAATGGGGCTGAATTAGTTTATTTGACTACTAGTAATCGTCAAAAAGATAATGCATTTCATAGAAATTATATGACTGGAAGTATTTTTGTAGATAATGGAAAAATCACATCAGACGGCAAATTTGACACAGACAAATTAGTTCTCTTAGGTGATGATTTTATTGTTGAGTATTCTCGCTTTGAGAACAATGTTGCTGAAAAAGGAATTGTCCATTTTGGCGGTCATCATTATCTTTCTACTGTTAATAAATGTTTCTTTGGTGTTGCTGAAACCGGTAATGATTATGGTTTAATTTGTCGTAATGGCAACGTAAGGGAGTCAATTTTTTGCACTCCTGATATAAAAGGAAATGTTATCAATGGTGTTAGAAATCTAGACTACAATCTCTGGTTTGATGGTACAAAATCTTATGAAATCCCTGAAAGAGTTGTTGAAAGTGAAGGCTATGGGACTAGATATGAACCATATATAGTTACCGGATATGAAGTGGTGAAGGAATATGAACTAATTATCCTGGTCAAGACTTATTATGTTCCATCAATACCTAAAGAAGTGAGACTGGGTGATACAATTCAATTAAAACTCATGTTTCTTAAATCCAATACTAGCCTTTTACAAATGCCCACATGGAAAACAGTAACATTCCAAGTCGAATTCAGTGACAGTAACCTAAATTCAACAAACATCACATTCACTAATGGAATATCAACGCCGTTTAATTATACTGCATTGGATGGTGAAGAGGGCACAGCAACAATACTTTATAACGGTGCAATTATTACCTCCATTAAATTAAAGCATTCTGGAGAGTATGATTCATTTACTCTACTGAAACACGCCATATCAAAGGCTTCAAATGAGATAGATCTGACTCATGATTATAAATTCTATTCCTCTCTTGATGATAAAATTGCGTTTACAGTGGATAAGGACATTACAATAAATGGTGATGGCCATACAATTGATGGATGTAATGGCGCCAACGGAATTTTTAATTTTGCAAGCGGAAGAAATATCACAGTCAAAAACCTTAATTTTGTAAATTTCAAGGGTCTTGTGGTCAATGCTGAATCTTCCGGCAATGATCAGATTACATTTATAAACTGTACTTTTAAAAACATTGGCGGAGGAATAAAATCAAATAAAATAACCGTAATTTATGATTGTAAATTTGAAGACAGCACAGCTACTGCCATTAATTTATATTCCACTCAAAATATTGCAAGCATTATTGACAACTCAATATTTGAAAATTGTAAAAGCAAATATGATGGCGGTGCAGGATACATTAATTCACCAACCATTATTACAGATTCCCAATTCAAGAACAACTATGCAAGAAACGGTGGGGGATTATACATTGACGCGCAAAATTGCGCTATAGACAATTGTGAATTTATCGGTGATAAAGCGGATTACCTGGCCGCAGGCGTCTATTTCAACAATACTGGATGTAATCTTACCAATTCATTATTTAAAAGTAATTCAGCCGCATCAAATGTGCCATTTTACTTTAAAACAACACAAGGAACCGTAGAAAACAACACAGAAACCAATAATACAATATCCAAAAATTCATTCAGTGACCTTAAGGGCATAATAACCAGTGGGGGAAATGTAGTCAATTTAGAAACTGATTATAAATTCAAATACGGTTCAAAAGAGGATTCCAAGATTGCAGATGGCATACCTATTGAAAAAAACCTAATAATAAACGGTAACGGCCATACCATTGATGGTGACGCATATGCCACATTTTTTGAAATATATGGGAAGACACTTGAAGTAACATTCAACAACATTAATTTTGTTAATGCATTGTGTTTCGGTATTTATATTAAAAGTGCCAAAAGCGTCTCTTTCAACAACTGTACTTTTCATTCCATTGAAGGTCAGGAAAGTACTGATGCAGTAATATATATTGATTATAAAAATCGGGATGAATCCGTTACAGACAGCGTGCTCATTAACAGATGCAGTTTTATTTATAATGATATTTATAACATAATTTTTGCAAATCCTGGGGATTATGCACTAACCGTAAAAGACAGTGTTTTTGTAAACCCAGACTCCACCTATGACTTATTCATTAGATCCCATAACTCTAAAAACTATTTGGATTACAATTGGTGGGGAAACACTGAATACAACTTCACCAGCATGCCTAAAGTAAATGTCAAATTAAATAATTGGTACTTCCTGAATGACACTACAGTTAAATCCAACAGGGCGACAATATCATTGAACAACTTATATGATAATGTGGCTAAAACAGTTACCGAAGATGCAAACTGTAGTCTGACGGATGTGCCAGTAGAATTTATCGGGAAAGACTTGGTAATAGATGATGCAGTCATTAAACATGGAATTCTCACAGTGCCCTATAAAACAATTAAAAAACCGGCATTTTTGACTACAGTCATATATGGAATTAATAATACCGTAAATATAACAGAAAAAGGACAATTTGATATGCTGCAGGAATTGATAGATAATGCCACCGGCAATATCGTGAATCTGAATCGGGATTACACACTCACTGAAGACATAGACAGTGTTGGGGGCATTATAATAAATAAGGATAATTTGATTATTAATGGTAACGGACACACAATCAATGCTCTTGGAATATCCAATCTATTCAACATACTATCGGACAATGTCAAATTAATGAATCTGATTCTAATCAATGGAAATGGCACAATATCACAAAGCAGCCCTATCCAATGGAGAGGAAACTATGGAACTATAGAAAACTGTACAGTTTCCAATAACTTTGCAGAGCGTTTCGGAGCAATAACCTGGACAGGAACCATGGGAGGCATAATCAATTCCACTTTCAACAATAACCGAGGGTTAAGTTCCGGAGGCGCAATTCTCATCGAGGGAATTGGTGTAAGCATCATCAATTCAAATTTCACAAGCAATGTTGCATTGAGAGGAGCATCAATATATTCAAACAATGGATATACTCGCATTGATAACTGTAAATTCATAAAAAATGATGCATCTGATGGCGGCGCCGTTTACTTGAATGATGAATATGGAAGAATACGATACAGCATATTTGAAAACAATACTGGAAGATACGGCGGAGCAATCTACTGTAATGACATAAATGATGCTATAACTACCAGCATATTCACATTCAATAATGCCCGATATGGCGGAGCAGTCTACTGGAATAAAAAATATGGCAGCCTTGCGGATTGCGAATTTGCCAACAACACTGCAACCGAAGACGGCGGAGCCATCTACTGGAACGCAAATTACGGAACTGTTGATTCAAGCTCCTTTGATAAAAACACTGCAAAAAGAGGAGGTGCAATCTACTGGGATTACGATTACGGCAAAGTGATTGATTCAATATTCATCAAAAATACTGCAAACGATGGAGGAGCAGTCTACTTCTGTGAAGGAAACTTCATTAAAAACGAACAACAAACAGTTGATTATTCCATATTCTTAGAAAACAGTGCGCAGAATAACGGAGGGGCAATATATGTTGCTGCCAAGAAAAGCACTATTGGAAACTCCACATTCATCAAAAACCAAGCAAAAGACGGTGGAGCGCTTTACGCTACTTTTAAAGATGGAACAATATCACAGTCAGTATTCATAAACAATTCCGCATCAGATGAAGGAAGCGCCATATACACAGATGAAGATTCCACTCCAGTCAACTACTGCGTCTTTTTTGAAGACAATTCAAAATCAATCATTTATCATGATGGATCATGGTTTAGCAGTAATCTTAATGCTGATTATAACTGGTGGGGAAACAACATAACAAATTTCAATCAAAAATTGGCCAATGTAAATGATGATGTGGAGGTCAATAACTGGTATGTTTTAGACATGACAATGAACGAGGGAACTGCAAACATCACATTAAACAGCCTATTTGAAAATAACAAAATCCGCACTGATGAAAACTGCAAAATGCCGCAAATTAACATTACATTAACCAATGAAAACTTAACAGTGGCTGACAGCATTATTTTAGGTGAAAACGGATATGTGGAAGTAGAATATCTTCCAAAAGCAATTAAAGGTTCATTGAAAGCAAGTTTTGAAACCTCCTCTGTTACAAGAAGTGAAGAGTTTCTACCAAGTAGCACTACAATTACAACTGCCGAGGACGAATTCATATATGGAAATATTACAATTGAATATGAAGTCATAAATCCTACAATTATCAATGTAGCAATAACTAATGAAACTGGAAGCATTGTTTTTGAGAATTTAACTTCAGAATATATGGTTTCTCCTGATTTGGCAGCGGGCACATATACCGTAACCGTAACAAACATGGGAAATGGAAGCATCGTTTCAAGCAATGATACAAAAACCTTCACTGTAACTAAATTGACACCAACAATCATGGTTGTTGCAGAAGATGTGATTTATCCAGGTGATGTTATTGTAAATGTTACAAGTGATGTGGCCGGAAATTACACTGTTAAAATCGGGAATGTTGCAGAAGAAATAAACTTAACAGTCAATGAAGTCAAACAGTTAACATTCAGCGGTTTAAAAGCACAGGAATACCTTATAAATGTAACATATGATGAAACAGGAAACCATACAAAAGCGTTTAATGATAGTGTTAAAGTCAATGTTTTAAAGGCGGCTTCAGAGATTATAATTAAAAATATCACCTATTTGGACTATTGGAATGTGATTGTAGAAATCGAATTGGTAAATTCAGAAGATTTCACTGCTAAGCTCTACCAAAACGCAACAGAAATCAGTAAAATCACAAAAAATCAAACTGCAATAATGCTCAATGATTTAACATTAGGAGATTACACATTAAACATTACCACCATTGCGGATGAAAATCACACACAAACAACCGAATCGGTAAACATATTCGTCAAATACACTCCGACAATAAATGTGGCCACAGCTGACGTAAGATATCCTGATGACGTTATTGTTAATGTGACCAGTGATGCAACAGGCAAATTCACAATGAAAATAGGAAATAACACATTGGAATTCAACTTAACGGAAGATGTGAAAACTGAAATTTTCAGATTTAAAGATTTAGTAATAGGAGAATATGCAATAAATGTAACCTACCAAGGCAATGAAATCTATACTGCTGCATTCAACGATACAGTTAACGTAAATGTTTTAAAAATCAATACTACAGTCGATTCAACCGTGAAAATAGATGGTTATCATGCAACAATAACTGTTAATGTTAATCCTAATGCTACTGGATTCGTCTATTTGACATATGATGATTTTGCTTGTTATTTGGCATTGGAAAATGGTAGTGCATCCATCAATAATACATTACCTGTGGGCAATTACAATGCATCAGTCAAATACCTTGGAGATGACCTCTACAATGAAAGCAGTACAACTTTGGAATTTGTCATTGTTGATCCTGCAAAAGAGAATACCAACATCACTTTAAAGGTTGAAAGTGATGAAAATGACGTCACCTATAATGTAGATGTCAATCCTAATGCCACAGGTCTTGTTAAATTCGAAGTAACAGGAACTGAAGAATACACAGTATACTCAGATGTCATAAACGGAAAGGCAATTTTAGATGATATATTGGATGCTGGCGACTACACTATAATCGCAACATACATGGGCGACGCAAGATTCAACACCAACATCACAACACAAACATTCACAATAAAAGACCACGAAAAACAGGACACTCCAATTGATGCTAATGTCAATATTACCGGTTATCGAACAACCATAACCGTTAATGTGAATCCGAATGCAACCGGTTTTATTTCCATAAAATTAGGAGATACAATTGCACATATTGCATTAACCAACGGCACAGGTTCATTTATTACTAATCTTGCTGCCGGAAGCTACCATGCGGATTTAACATATCTCGGTGATGATGACTTTAACAAAAACAGTACTGCAGTAACATTTACAATTGTGAATCCGGTAAAGGAAAATACAACTATCAGTTTGGAAGTCATAAGCAATGAAACTGATGTTATTTATACTGTAGATGTTAATTCTAATGCTACAGGATTAGTTAAATTCGAAGTGACCGGAACTGAAGAATACATAGTATATGCGGATATCATTAATGGTAAAGTGATGCTTGAAGACAAACTGGTTGTCGGCAACTATACTGTAATCGCAACATACTTGGGCGACAGCAATTACAATACCAATGTAACATCTCAAAGATTTAGCATTAAGGGACATGCAAAGCAGAATACTACAATTGATGCTGATGTTAAAATAAACGGATATCTCGCAACAATCAATGTTTATATGAATCCAAACGCAACAGGATTCGTAAAATTAACAATCAAAGATTCCATTATTTACCTGGCAGTAAAAAATGGTGTTGCTTCAGTAAATAACACTTTACCAGCAGGAAGCTACAACATTGCAATCAAATATCTAGGCGATGATAATTATAATGAAAACAATACCACTTTGGAATTTGTCATTGTTGAACCTGCAAAAGAAAACACCAATATCACTTTAAACGTTGAAAGCGATGAAAATTATGTTGCCTATATCGTGGATGTTAATTCTAATGCTACCGGCCTTGTCAAATTTGAAATAACCGGAACAGAAGAATACACAGTATACGCAGACGTCATTAATGGAAAAGCAATACTTGCAGACATATTAGAAGCAGGCGACTACACCATTATTGCGACATACATGGGCGATGCAAGATTCAACACCAACATCACAACACAAACATTCACAATCAAAGGACACGAAAAACAGGACACAACAATTGATGCCAATGTCAATATCAACGGTTACCACACAACCATAACCGTTAATGTAAATCCAAACGCAACAGGATTTGTTAGAATAAAACTGGCAGACACAATAGCAAATATCGAATTAACCGACGGTACCGGTTCATTTGTCACCAGTTTAGCTGCCGGAAGCTACCATGCAGATCTAACATATCTCGGAGACAATGACTTCAACAAAAACAGCACTACATTAACATTTACAATTGTTAAACCGCTCAAGGAGAACACACCAATCAGTTTAAACATATCCTCAAATGAAAATGATGTCATTTATACTGTTGATGTTAATTCTAATGCTACAGGATTAGTTAAATTCGAAGTGACTGGACTTGAAGAATATGTTTTATATGCTGATGTTATTGATGGTAAAGCATACTTCTATGACACTTTAACTACTGGTGATTACACTGTTGTTGCCACCTACATGGGCGATGACAGATTCAACACAAATATTACTACTGAATCATTCAC
>NZ_JAFQSO010000017.1 GCF_017409525.1 Methanobrevibacter sp.
ATTCATACAACGACTAAAAGACAAATACAAACTCTACAAACCCCAAGCAGACGGTGTACAATTCGTAAAAACTCATAACACAAGCCGAACATGCCACCGCTGCGGAAACATAAACAAAGAATTAGAAGTCAAAACACGCAACTGGAAATGTCCAAAATGTGGCCAAATACTTGATAGAGATACAAATGCCGCAATTAACATACTAAACCGCTGGTTCAACGGGGCTAGCCTGGAAAATACTTAATTAACCCATTAAGTGAAAAAAATCCAGGAATCCCCGTCCTCTTTTAGGACGGGGAGGTTCAAATGGATAATTGAACTATAATTGAATCCCATTAGGGATTCATCCATAACAATCAGTTATGGAAATAATCCTATAAAATTTTACAGACTCTTTTTTTGGATATAATTATCTAAAATTTCACTTATTCGGTTAAAAATGAGTAGAAATCAGATTGAAAAATATATTCGTATTTAATCGAACAATAATTGCTTCTCTGGCATTAAATCGGCATGTATAAATATGTCTTGGGATAAACTTTTTCTTGACCTATTGTTTAAAAAATATTCAATATTCAATAGCAAAATAAAATGATATTCATATTTTTTTGATTTATGGGTTAAATTATTGATTAATGGAGATAATTAATGAAATTTGCAAAAATATGTATTTTATTGCTTTTTTTGATAGTTTCAATAGGTGCTGTATCGGCAACAGAAGAAATTAACAACGAAGCAATAAGTACAGATAATCCAATGGAAACCGGGGGTGTTGCTCTTGATGATGAGCCAACCATCCTGCAAAGTGCAGAACATAGCGAATATGGCGAAAGTGAAATTAGCAATACGTTTACGGACTTTAGCAAGGACATGAACGAATCTGTAAGCGTAATGGAAGTGAAACATAATTACAAATTCAATAATGAAACCGATAAGGGACATATTCTTATTAATAAAGATAATTTTATAATAGAAGGAAATAACCATGTTCTTGATGGTGCTAACCAGACAAATATATTGGGGATTAAAGGAACAAATATCACAATAAACAATCTGGTCTTTACTAATGGTAATTGCAGGTCAGGAGGTTTATTTGAATTTAATGGTGGAGGTGCAATAATAGCACTTGGGTCATTAACTTTAAATAATGTTACATTCATTAATAATGCCGCAAATTATGATGGTGGAGACATATTAACTATAGCTGAACTTAATTGCTTTGATTGTAACTTTGTAGATGGTTATTCAGTCAATGGAAATTCAATCTGTTCACAAATGGGCACTGTGAATATTGAACGTTGTACTTTCACATCAAAATATTCCAGTAAATGGTCTACAGTTTACGGCCAAGGCGGTGAAGTATTTGTAAATGATTGCCTTTTCGATAACATATCATCTGCATATGCCCCGGCAATATATGTCAGTGGGGGCATTGCAATAATAAACAATACTAAATTTAATAATTTAAAAGCTTATAAAACTGCAGGAGCAGTAGGAACAAAAGAATGTGAGCTAACAATAATTGAAAATTGTTTATTTACAAACACCAGCTCTTTTAAAGATGGGGGAGCGATATTTATTGATACCTTTGGCAATGGCGATTTAGGTGTTTATGACGGATGGGCATATGTCATAAATTCAACTTTTATCAATACATCTTCTTCTTTTGGAGGGGCTTATGTTCAATTGTCCGGTAACTTATCCCTTAAAGATTCAAGCTTCATCAACTGTTCTTCAAATTATGACGGAGGAGCAGTATACACTTCCGGTGCAGATGTAAATGTTGTAAATTGCAAATTCAATTCAAATAAGGTTGCATCACATGTCAATTATCCAACATATGGTGGTGCAATATACTTTGATTACTCTGAATCAGTAAACGTGACTGATTCAGAATTTAACAATAATGAAGCTCCAATCGGCAGCGGAATATGTATCTATGATTGCGAATATCATCTAGATAATATTACATTCAACAACAACGGAAATGCAGTTTACACTTATTTTGATGGTGACTCATCAACAATAGGCGAAATATACGGAAACGATAAAATTTCTCAAGATGATTTAAATAACACCATTTATCCTTCTTTGGTTGTGGGGCAAGGAATCACATTAAACTTGACTACAAACAACATTGACCTTACAATCCTTCCAACCAAATTTGATTTAAGGGATATTGGATGGATTACACCCGTTAGAGATCAAGGAAGTATGGGTTCTTGTTGGACTTTTGGAGCATTGGATGCATTGGAGTCAGCCTTAGTGAAAAACACTGGAGTAAGCTATTATCTTTCAGAAAATAATGTGCAGGATGTCATGCTCATATATAGCCGATATGGTGTTTATATTTCTGAAGGGGGCTTTCAAACAAATTCTGCAGCTTATATGGTAAATTGGTTTGGAGTATTTCCACAGGAATACGATACCTATGACGAGCTTGGTAAAATATCTCCGTTAATCCATGCAAATCAAACATTACATGTCCAAGATTATGTTTTAATTGAAAGAAACATATCAAATCCAGGAGACCCTCTTCTTAAAGAAGCCATTCTCAAATATGGAGTGTTGCACGTTACTTATGATGCTACACAACTTAATCCAACCGATTATAATTTTTATTCTAACAGTACCTCTTCAGACCATGCTGTAGGTCTTGTCGGATGGGATGACAATTATCCTAAAGAAAACTTTGTAAACCAGCCTCCAGGCGATGGGGCATGGATTATTAAAAACAGCTGGGGAACTGAATGGGGAGAAGAAGGATATGGATATATTTCATATTATGACACATCATTATGTTCAACCAATGATGTCATCGACCAGGCTGTTGGATATATAATTGAAAATACCTTGCCATATAATAAGAATTATCAGTATGACTTCAGCGGCATCGATGATTTCATGACATATAATGAAACCGATGAATTGTACGGCAGTCCAATAACTAATGTAAATGTCTTTATGAGTGAGGATGATGATTTGTTGGCTGCTGTAGGAACCTATTTCAATCAAAGCGGTCTTGATTATACAGTTGAAATTGCAGTAAATGACGTCGTGGTCTATACCCAAAAAGGCATTTCTCCATACAGGGGATATCATACAATTAAGTTGGACAAGTACGTTCCAATTAAAAAAGGAGATAAATTCAGTGTTTATGTAACATCAACCGCATTAGGCGTAAGTGCTCCAGCAAGAGTATACTGTGCAGATGGCGTTTCATTTACTAATTATGGTGGCATTTGGACAGATATCTATGAAACTTATGGAAATGTTGCCTGCATTAAAGCATATACCTTGAAAGATGACACTGCCATTGCCGGCAACAAAAACATTGCAGTTGACTATGCGGGAGGATCTTACTTCTCAGTTAAGGTTGTCACCGCTGATGGACATGCAGTCGTAGGCGCTAGCGTTAAGTTCACCATCGACGGCAAAACAACCACTGTCAAAACAGACGGCAACGGAATTGCCAAAATCAAGATAACACAGGCTCCAGGCAAGTACACCATCAAGACAGCATATAATGGAGAAACAGTCAAAAACACTGTCACTGTAAAGGATGTGCTGACTGCATATAAAGTCACTGTCAAAAAGACAGCCAAGAAGTTTACCTTAAAAGCCAAACTTAAAATCAACGGCAAATTGGTTAAGGGCAAAACAGTAACATTCAAGTTCAACGGCAAAACCTATAACGTAAAAACCAATGCAAACGGCATCGCGCAAAAGACATTGGATAAGAATGTTATCAAAAAGCTCAAAAAAGGC
Source organism: Methanobrevibacter sp. (assembly GCF_017409525.1). Taxonomy (NCBI): domain Archaea; kingdom Methanobacteriati; phylum Methanobacteriota; class Methanobacteria; order Methanobacteriales; family Methanobacteriaceae; genus Methanobrevibacter; species Methanobrevibacter sp. The sequence continues at coordinate 3,769 of NZ_JAFQSO010000017.1, forward strand.
AAAACCTACACTGTCAAAGTGACTTACCTTAAAGACACCATTAAAACAACAGTTAAAGTCTTGTAGATGATATTTTCTCATCTACTCTTTTTTTATTTTATTTTATTTTTATTGATTAAAAAATTACTATCTGAATTTTAAAAATAATCAATATTATTAAAAATTTCCCAATGGAGCAAAAACCAAAATGGGGGGGGGGGGCGTTAAAGCAAAAGCCCCTTATTAAATTGAAGATGCATGCCAAGCATCAAAAAAGTGGTTGATGGTTAATGTAGGCTTATTTTTTCATCTTTTCCATTTCCTTTTCAATCATCTGCTCACGGTTGTCCTCCAGTTTGTTGGAGAAAACAAATGTCTTCAGGAAATGGAACACCAAACCGATTCCCCAGAAGATGGTCACCCAATAGAACCACCATTCGCCTTTACCGCTCATCATTTTTGTAACAAAATTGATGATAAACAGCATTATGTTGACGCCGATAAAGCTGTAGAGGTGCTTGTAGAAGCCTATTTTTTCATCCGCTCTCTTTTCCGCTCTTCTATACAAATCATTATCAGACATTCAATCACCTATAATTCTTTAAAGGATTTGACGAAATCCTCTTGTTGTATAATAATTACTTTATTGGCCATATTATTTAATCCTAATTTTTCATTGTGCATCTGATGGTAATTGCAGGTTGGGTACTTGATGTTGCCCGATGGAAAAAAAGTTTAATAGGGGAATCTAAAAACTATATATATAATCATGATTTAACTAAAAGTCAAATTTTCTTTATAATCATTGTTCTTAACACTGAGGCGAAAACTATGAAAACATGTAGCAAATGCGGATTTCAAAATGCTGATAACACCAAATTCTGTGTCAACTGTGGAAACGGACTGGATGTTGCGGTCCAACCGATGAATGCCTGTCCTAATTGCGGATTTCAAAACATTAGAGATGCCAAATTCTGTGTAGGCTGTGGATTTAAACTGGATGGAGCGTCAATGAAGACATGCCCTAATTGCGGATTTCAAAACAAGAGCGACGCCAAGTTTTGCGTCAGCTGTGCAACCAGTCTGGATCTTGATTCATTGAAGGAGTGCCCTAATTGCGGGTATCACAACAAGGAGGATGCCAAGTTTTGCGTCAGCTGTGCAACCAGTCTGGATCTTGATTCATTGAAGGAGTGCCCTAATTGCGGGTATCACAACAAGGAGGATGCCAAGTTCTGTGTCGGCTGCGGCAATGATTTGAGTGTTGAAATGAAGGTCTGCCCTGAGTGCGGCCATCAAAACAAGGAAGGCATGAAGTTCTGCGTTAACTGCGGAAACAAGCTTGAAGGTGAAGCTTCCAATAAAGAGATTGCAGAGGATGAAAGTCCGCAGGCAACCGCTGTAAAAGAAAATGTTGATGATGCAGCGGGCAGTGATGAAGAAATCGCAGAAGAGAGTGAAGAGGAAGTCTTCCAAGATGAAATGGATGAAGCCGCCGAGGAAGAAACAGAAGAAGAAACTATTGATTCAACACCAAAAAAAGGCAATACATGTCCAAAATGCGGACGCGATAATCTTGAGGGCATCAAATTCTGCATCGGTTGCGGAACCCCATTGGAAAAAATAGATATGGATGAGGATAAAGCAGATGTTGAAGAAACTGAAACCCAATCTGTTGATGAGGAAGATGAATCCGTTGAAGAAGATTCACAAATTGAAATTGATGAGGATAAAGCTGATTTACCTGTAAAAGATGAAGACAATGCCTGTCCTGAATGTGGGCATGTGAATGCTGAGGGCATTAACTTCTGCATTAAATGCGGAACCAAATTGGAAAAAGCAGAGATTGGTGAAGATAAAGCGGAAATTGAAGAAACTGAAACCCAATCTGTTGATGATGAAGATGATTCTAATGAGGATAAATCCAGTGGAGAGGATTCACCAGTTAAAGATGAAGGTGATGCTTGTCCTGAGTGTGGGCATGTGAATGCTGAAGGGACTAACTTCTGCATCAGTTGCGGAACCGAATTGATTAATCAAAAGCAAGCAGAACCGCAAACAAATGATAATGCCTGCCCTAAATGCGGACATGTAAACGCTGAAGGGACTAACTTCTGCATCAACTGCGGAAATAAGTTGGACAGTGTCCAATCAGACGTTTCACAGGCAAACGGCAATGACAAGAAAGTTTGTCCAAAATGCGGTCATGAAAATGACTACAATTATAAATACTGCAAAAACTGCAATCTTCCACTCAATGAAAATGGGGAGACTCTCGACGACAAGATTGAGGAGCTGCGCAGTGAAGTTTGCAGTTTTCATAAGGATGTGGGTAGCGACAAAATCGAGCTGCAGGTAGTGCAATTTTACAAGAGGGGTCCTAAGAATTTTTTAGTCCATTCCAAAATTCCCTATTCGATAGACGATACAGTTTCCGCTCTCAAGAGGGTACGCAATGTAAATCCTGTAGCCATTGGCGATAGGAATAAATTTAAAATCCTACAGTACGGATCCTTTAAAAACATTCACCTGTTTCTGGATGAAGACACGGAAAACGAAACTATAGTCCAGTATTTTATGGAGGACATAAGGGATTCCAACTCACCCCCTGCTTCCATTTTGCTTGACACATCAGTACATCTGGCAACAAAAAGGGAAGCAAAAGTGCTAATGAAGAAGTTAGTGAAAGAACTGGAAAAATCAAATTTCCAATGAATCCTTGAGGCGAAAAAATGAAGATTGGTCTTATATAATATCTTTTGATGTTAATGGCCAATTACTGACTTAGCAGTTCAATTTTGGATTTGGATTTGTCAAAATTTGTTTTTGCAAATTTCCTTATCCAAGGTTATTTTTCTATTTTTTGCGATAATCGGCATGTTTATAATCCTATCTTGATAAACATTCTATTACATAATATTAAGGTGTTTAAAATGAATGTTAAAAGGATATTTTTAATTGCGTTAATCGCATTGGTGGTATTTGCTTCTGTTAGTGCAGTCAGCGCCGGATGGTTTGACTTTTTAGGCGGCGGTGACAGTGATACGGTGGATAATGTCACTGTAGACATAATAAGCTCTTCTGTGAAGTACAGTTGTGCCGCTACAGGAAACGATCTTTCAATTCAAAGCAATGGAAATAATTTCAGCGTCAATTCTGATAGCTCCGAAGTCGATAAGGAAATCACATACAGGGGAACAGCAAAAATCAATGTTTCCACCATGAACCATGAGCAATTGAAAGACAATCTATCAAGTAATAATTGGACTATTTCTGTCGAATTCGGAAATATTGCAGGTTCTTTAAGCTTTTATGTCTATGAATACACAATTGAAGATGGGGTAATGACATTATTCTTCAACGGCACCGATCATATAAATTCTTATGACCCCGTAAAACCTGGTGATTCCGGTGTTACAAATGTAACCGGAGGGGATGTACGAATTTATAAGGAAGGTTCCGGTAACGAGTCAGCATTCATCATCTATTTCTGATGATGGAGCAATTTTCAAGAAAGCAGAATCCTATTCATTAGGGTTGTCTTTCTTTACTTTTTTTTTTAAACCATTCCTTTTTAGTGCCGACATAATGCATGGGGATAGTTTCTATGTTTTTGCAAATTCATCCTTATCCAAGGTTATTTTTCTATTTTTTTGTGCGATAATCGGCATGTTTATAATCTTATCTTGATAAAGATTTTATTACATAATATTAAGGTGTTTTAAAATGAATGTTAAAAGGATATTTTTAATTGCGTTAATCGCATTGGCGGTATTCGCTTCTGTTAGTGCTGTCAGCGCAGGATGGTTTGGCTTTTTCGATGGAGGTGGTGGTGATGCCACTGTAGACATAATAGACTCTTCTGTGAGTTACAGATGTTACAATTATGTAAACCAGTCTAATCACTCACAAGTCATTAAAAACCTCACATACAATGGAACAGCAAAAATTGATGTTTCAGGCGTGGACCAAGACAGGCTGAAAGAAGATTTACAGCACGGCACAAGGTCTGTTTATGTCAAATTCGGTGATATTGCAAATCATTCAAGTTTCTATGTCAATAGATACACTGTTGAAGATGGGATATTGACATTATATATCAACGGAACTAAGGAGATAAAATCCTCTGATTCAGTAGAACCTGGAGATTCCGGAGTTACAGAGGTAACCGGAGGTCATGTAACAATCTATAAGCAAGCAAGTGGTCTTGAAGAGGCATACACCCTCACTTTCAGATGATGGAGCAATTTTCAAGAAAGCGGAATCCTAGTAATTAGGATTGTCTTTCTTTACTTTTTTTAAAACCATTCCTTTCTAGTGCCTATATAATACAGGGCCAATGTGTTGACAGCTAAAAGGGCTATTGTTTCTATGAAGTTGGACATGGTGATTGTCGATGTTGATGCGCCAAATCCTAAACCGATCATGATTGTCATGGAAAGATTGTTAGCTATGTGCATGGATGAGCTCGCTTCAAGGCCCTTTGTCTTAAGGGCTAAAAATCCATAGGCAAGGCCGCACATGACTGTTCCTATCACTCCTAAAATGGTATATATGTGCAATACGCCAAATATCACTGCCTGAATGATCAATGCCAGAATGGGAATCTTGGACCATGAGCCGACGGTCTGCATGACGAATCCTCTCATTAGGTATTCCTCGCCGACGCACTGAAGGGGCACGATTACCAGGCAGATTAAGAAATACGGCAATGAAAATGTTGTGGGACTTACTTTTCCATGCACCATGGCGTACATGACACAGTAAATCACATATATTGCCAGAGGGATAGTCTGGCATTTGAGGTAAAGCTTCCAGTCCCATCCTCCGCGGGATGAGGAATATGAGGAAAACGGCCTGTCACGAACAACCCTTGAGGCGACATATAGTGAGGGGAGTATGATTGCCACCGAGAGAAAGCTCATGTAGGCTCCGGCTTCGGAGTTCAGCGATTCATATGACCCGCCCATCAATGCGTTTGTCGCATCAGTGCCATAGATTGCACCGAAAAGGATTACCATTACAAAAATCAATATGAAATACACGATTACGCCGACTGCAAGCACGAGCAGGGGCTTGTACCATCTGTATTTTTCAAAGGTTCTCGGGAATGTTGCATACTCGGGGATTTCGTTTTTTCCGTTCATGGTTATAGTTTGTCTTGAAGGTATAAAAAAATTGCTTTTCCGTTTGACGATTCGACATGATGGCTGATTTTGATTAATTATCCTTAACCGCAACTGTCATTAACGGCTAGGTTTTTTAAAATCAGGTCCGTTTTTTGAGATGGATGTATATGCTCCGCCGGTTTTTGGTTTATTGTTCATAAAAAAGAATTTGCAAAAATCTGGAAACGATTTCTGCAAAGATTAATATTATTGTCTAAAAGACATTTTAAGGTCATCTGCCCCACAGCAGCATGCAGACGAATCCGATTGTTCCGAGCACTAAAAATCCGATAATCAGGCTTATTGTGGTCTGGATGCCCAGAAATATTATGGATGCTGCCAACAGTAAAACTATCGGGAACACGTGGGTGGTCGATTTCAGCTTGAACTTGGAATCCCTCGAGCTTCTCAGGGCGGAGATGAACTCACCTATGTTGAGGATGACAAGCACGAATATTGCTCCGCATGTAAGCATCTCGAATATGAATATCGCAGTTCCGATGAGGCCGTATCCGATGGTCGCTCTCAGGAACATGAGGAAAATCAGAAACAGGACTGCACCTCCGGCAATGGCCCAGTATGTCAGGGCCTCAGTCATGAGAACGTTCGGGTCATTCTTGTCGGTGACGACACCCTTGTTGTTTATATCAACCAGCTTCGGGTCATAGATTTCATTTTTCATGTTCGGATTCTTTTCGATGCTTTTGAAATATTCCAGCCTGAGCTTTTCCTTTTCTTCGGCTGTGAGTTCAGTTTCAGACTTGTTTTTTTCGTTGAACGCTTTGGTCATGTGCTTTGTGACTTCCTGGTTGGAATTTGGGAGGTTCTGGATTTCTTCAGGACTTAAAGCTTCTGCTTTTTGGGGTTGGGTTTCAGCCTCACTTTCCTTTTGGGTGTCTGTGTCTTCTGTTGGAGTTGCTGTCTTTTGGCTTTCTGAAGGAGAGCCGCAGTTAACGCAGAACTTTGCTTCCTCAGATAACGGTGAGCCGCAGCTTTCACAAACTTTTGTTTCGGCTATTAATTGCGAGCCGCACTTTCCGCAGAACTTTGCCCCGTCCTCGTTTTCAAAACCGCATTTTTCACAGTTCATAAAATCACCTGTTGTTTTCTTAAAGTGAAGACGGTTCACTGGAATCCGTCTCTAGCGATAAGTTTTTTTTGAAAAATCTTAATTTTTCTGATTCAAAAAAAACCTTTTATAATATTAATTTGATAAATTGTCATTTATATTTTTTTCAGGGCTAGTTTTGCTATAGTTTTTAATGAGAATTTTGGTAAATTATGGCTCAAGAATGTAAGAAGTGGATGAATAGTAGCTTTCTATTTGATTTAAATAGTAAAAATTTATACTATCTTAAACATAACTTATACTATGAATAAAAACAGGTTGATAATTATTGGATTGGTAATTGTTATTATTGCTCTTTTAGTTGGTATAGCTATATCAGTGCTTGCACCAGCTAAAGAAGATGTGAAATTAACAATCATAAATAACGACACTATTTTCGAAGGGGACAGTATAAAAGTCAAATTAACAGATGTTAATGACACTCGAATAGCTAACGAAACAGTGAATATTACAATCACAGATGAAAACAGCACTACTAATAATTACTCTGTTGTTACCAATGAAAATGGAACTGGGGTGCTTAAATTAAATAAAAGTGCTGGAAATTACACTATTAATTGTACATTTAGTGGAAATGAGAATTATACTGGGAATAGTACTTTTCAAATGTTAAAAATAATTAAACAGATTAATCAACATTCGGGTAGTTCTTCTAGTCAAGGAGATAATCGTCCTGCTGTGGATTCTGAGGGGATTACTCAAGAAGAAGCTGACTATTATGGATGGTATTATACTCCTGACCATGGAGGCCATTATATAGGGCCTAATGATGCTTGGGATGATGAAGCTGGCGTGTATCATGATTGAAGTGAAAGAAATTTTTCAATATAATTGATTTATTTTAAAATCATGGTCTTATGGTATTAGTAAGAAGAATATCATCGTTTTATCACAGTCTATTTTCACATTTTTTTTGCATTTATGGTGATATTCTTAAGTTTTAATTTGGTTCCTTTTTAATTCAATTTTTATTTTATGATCATCAGTTTTTAATATAACTTTATATATAAATTGTATTAATCATGGAAAATTGTTTTCATTTTATAAAATTGTATTGAGCAGGTTTTAATATGTCAGAAAATAACTTACAAGTAGATTCATTTTATAAATACTTAATTTCTAATGGTTATTATTTTGATAAAGAATTAATTGAAAATTATTTGTTATCTTTGAAAGTTAAACCATTTGAGATTTTAACAGGAAATTCTGGGACCGGAAAAACAAAACTATCACAGTTATTCGCAAAGTTCATCAATCCTGAATTAATTACTATTGAGCCTCCTGAAGATTATGTGAAGGTTAAAGGAAACTTAAATTTTTCTTCATGGAGCAATATGGGATGGACTCTTGAAAAGAATTATTTTCGCGATTTTTTACCAATCAAAGAATTCGAATCAAAATGTGATTTAGTAGTTGATAATATTCCTGCTAAGGGAGGTATTAGCTTAACTATACAGTTAGAATATACAAGTTCAGTTTTGAAAGATCATTTGAAGAAACGATGTGATGAATTTGGCATTGAAAAATATTCTAAATTAGAGTTTCCTATAGATATTCTCATTAATGCGAAGGGCATTGAAAAAATCATGGATGATGAAATCCCAATTGAGGATTCAATCACAATAACACAAAATTCTAATAAATCTGCATATGAAGACTGCCAATGGAATATGGATCATGATTTTTTCCAACATTCTCCATTCAAAAAGGGTAAGGTCGATTGTAAAATTATTGTGGATGGAATTTGTTCTGATGCCAAACTTAGGGTTTTATCTAAATTATCTTTTTCTAGAAATGAAAAATTGCAGGATTATCTTAAAAAACATGATGGGGAAAAAGTTAAAATAGAACTAAAATTACATGACTTTAATTTTAAAGGTTTTAAACCAAAATGGAATTTTGTTGATTCTATTGATGTTAGATTGAATTTAGATGAAAATTATATTAAAAAATACATTATTGTCCCAGTTGGGGCTAATTGGACAGATAACACTAACATTCTAGGTTATTATAATGTAATCACCGAAGATTATAAATCAACTCCCGCTTATGAATTAATTAAAAAAGCGCAAAATGATCCTAGAAATCCGTATTTCCTAATTTTAGATGAAATGAACCTTTCACATGTGGAAAGGTATTTTGCAGACTTTTTATCATCTATTGAAAGCGGCGAAGAGATACCGTTATACGGCAATGATGAATCTTTAAAACTCCCGGATAATCTTTTTACAATTGGGACTGTCAATGTTGATGAGACAACATATATGTTCTCACCTAAGGTTCTTGACAGGGCAAATACAATAGAATTTGACACATTAACTGCTTGGGATTATATGGTGTCTGATTTAGATGATGATGATTTTAAAGGTGATATTGATTATCTGCAATCTCCATTAATCGATTCAAACATATCCAACTTAAACATCGAGGATTTAAAAGAAATATTGTCTGAAATCTCATATGGGGATGGCAATCTATGGAAGGAATTAGCTAATGAGCTTACTGCATTACAGGAAGAGCTTAAAGGGTCTAGTTTTGACTTTGGATTTAGGGTAATCAATGAAATATTAAGGTTCATGATTGTTGCTTGGAGATATGAAGAATCCCCTAGTGAATGGAACAATTGGCAACGTTACTTCGATGCTCAAATTAAGCAGAAAATCCTTCCTAAATTGCATGGGTCTGAAAAAGCCATAGGCAATGTCTTGACTAGCTTATTCAACCTTTGTTTGGAAGAGAGGAACAATAACGAAAACCCTAAAATCTTTGAAGTCAACAAAGAAAATTCCAGATATTATTCTTCAGCCTTAAAGCTTCAAAGCATGTCAAATGTGTTGTCAGACCAAAGGTATGTATCATTTATAAATTAAAGATTTAAATGATTGAGCAGAAAGTTATTATTCACCTGTCGGATGAGGATTCCAATGAAATTGGTCTTTTAAGCATCAGTTCAATCGATCCTAGGTCAGATGATGAGTCAGAGGAGAGGTTATCCTCATCAATGACTTTAGAAAACATTCCGATCGTTGATGAACCGGATAATATGACTCCAATTCAATACTGTCCAAATATTGGAGCTAATTTTGCCAAATTAATGTTTTTAGAAGAAACGGAATATCAGATATTATTTGAATCTGGGGATGTCAATGCAAGTTATGATGTTTTGCATTCGCTCATGAAAATGAATGAAAGCCATTTTAAACCATTCAGGTTTGATTTAGGTGATGACGATAAATTTAAAATTGCTGGAACTCTAAACTTCAGGAGTTACGTCGGCAAATCCTTTTTGGATGTAATGAAAGACAATATTAATTCAACCAAAATTCCAATTGAAGTCAGGTCTAAAAAGATAGATTATTTTACTCAATATTCTTCAATGATCGCTGATTTGTCACAGCATGCATTAAGCTTAATTTTTGAGCTTAATTCTCCATTATATCAGGAATTTGAAATAGATTACCGTGAAAAGGAGACATATTATGAAGATTTTATGTTTTTAGAGTATCTATTTAGGGACGATAACTTACCATCAATTTTTGAATATCTATCTGTAAACTTGCATTCGCAACTTAAAACCCATGTTGAAACGGTTCCGTTGTCATTAGCATCAAGCATCAATCAGAACACTTTAAAAAACATCATAACAAAGCCGGCGAACCTGTTTGAATCTGATGCGGATTTTGAAATTGTTGATAAATTGAAAGGGTATATTCCAAACGAAATTGACCAGATTAAACATGAGGATGTTATTGACATTCCGGAAAACAGGTTTTTCAAATACTTTTTAGGGTTAATAAGGGATTTGGTTGAAAAGTTACTTGAAAGCTCTAAAGAAGGCTACATTAAAGATAAGCTATTGTATTTCAGAGATGAAATTGACTACTATCTGTCAAGCAAATTCTTTAATCATATTTCAGCGATGGATTATGTTCCATTCAATTCACAGATTTTACAGAAAAAAGAAGGGTATAGGGAAATTTTCCACTACTTCTTAATGCTTGAATTTTCATTTAGATTGAGTTGGGATGAGATTAACAACCAATTCAAGGGTTTTGAGAAAAAATTATCTGAGCTATATGAATATTGGTGTTATTTCAAGCTATTGAAAGTATTAAATGACTTAAGTATTAAAAAAATCAGCTTTGAAGATGTTTTTAAAGTCAATAAAGATAACTGGTCAATAACCATTAAAAAAGGAGTTAATTCCGCTAAAAAGTTCAATATAAATATGGACGGTCATGATATCAACATTAAATTATTTTACAATTTGAAATTTTCAGATAATCCTCAATATAAGTCTTATTCACTTGCTTTTAGACCGGATTATACATTGTTGGTTACAATTGGGGAATATAAACATTATATTCATTTTGACGCTAAATATAGGTCTGAACTTGAAATCATTGATTTTTACGGTAAAATCGAATCAGACGCTGACGTGGATAGGGAAATTGACAAAAGAGACGAACTTGAAGAAAAAGAATATGTCTTTAAAGATGGCGATATATATAAAATGCATACTTATAAAGACTCTATTTTAAAGACTGAAGGAGCTTATGTCTTATATCCTGGAAGCAAAACAAAGAGATTCAGGGAATCTGATTTAGTCATTCCGTCAGTGGGTGCATTTTCTCTAACTCCTGGAAATGATGATGTTGAAGAGGATAATTTAGCCATTTTTATTAAAGAAGTCCTTAAGACTCTTCTTTATAATCATGGTTTGATAAATTATGAATGGATTAGTGTAAATTATTAAAATATATAACGTAAGCTGCCAAATAGTTAACCAAAGGAGCCAACTTATGAAAACTTTAAATGTCGTTGCAGCCATTATTAAAAAAGACAATAAAATCCTAGCAACTAAGCGTGGCTATGGCGAGTTCATCAACATGTGGGAGTTTCCGGGCGGAAAAATAGAAGGATCCGAAACCAAAGAGCAAGCCCTAATAAGAGAAATCAAAGAAGAGCTCGACTGCACAATCAAACCCACAAAGTTCGCTTTAAATTTAGAATATCAGTATCCAACTTTTTATCTTAAGATGAGCTGCTTTGAAGCAGAAATAACCCAAGGGACCCCAAAGATTATTGAGCACAACGACGCCAGATGGCTTACAAAAGACGAACTGGACGAGGTCAACTGGATTCCAGCTGACATTGAAATCGTCGATTACCTTAAAGAAACCATGGAGGATTAAGAATGCCCGACAACAGATTGCAACTAGCTAAAGACAAACTTGAAGAACTCCAAGCCAAACTGGAAAAGGTCAAAGGCACTCCTAGAGAGGAGGAGTTCCAAATCCAGATAGACAAACTCCAGGAATTAATCAAACACCTTGAAAACGAGTAGATTGCATGAACATTGATGAAATCATTAACGGAGCTAAAACAGCATTCATTAATCAGAATGCCGACTCCAGCATCGATTTCAGACCTAAATTATTGTACAACGATTCCTCAACCAAGGTTGTCAATTCCATTTTGGACGAGCTTCACGGATGCGACGAGTTCATCATCTCATCGGCATTCATCACGATGAGCGGACTGATGCACCTCTTAGAAGAGTTCAAGCTTTTGGAAGCAAACAACATTAAGGGAAAGATTCTCACAACCGATTACCTATACTTTACACAACCCAAGGCATTAAGAAAGCTTCAGGAGTTTTCAAACATCGAGGTCAAACTCTACAGCCAGGAAAAGGAAGGATTCCACACCAAGGGATACATTTTCAGAAAGGACGACACATACAAGGCAATCGTCGGAAGTTCCAATCTGACATCCTATGCATTGACTGTCAACAAGGAATGGAACGTGGAGTTCTCATCACTTGAGGAGGGGGAGATGCTTAAAAGCATCAAGCATGAATTTTACAGTCTATGGAATCAGGCAGATCCTTTGGAGGATGTGCTTCCTGCATATGAAAAGATTTATGAGGACAACAAGAACTTCAGAGACCTCAGGAACATCACTGAGGAGCTGAAGGAGAAAAACATCAAGGATTTGACTCCAAACATCATGCAGGAGGATTTCCTAAACAACCTGAGAAACCTCATCAAGCAGGGCGAGTCAAGAGCCATTCTGGTATCTGCTACAGGAACAGGAAAGACCTATGCTTCCGCTTTCGCTGTAAAAGATTTCAGGCCTAAAAGATTCCTGTTTCTGGTTCACCGAGAACAGATTGCAAAGCAATCGATAGAAGCCTACAAGAACGTTTTCAAGGACCATGAAAACTTTGGCCTGGTTTCAGGCAATTCCAAGGATTTCAAGAAAAACTACATCTTTGCAACGATTCAGACCATGTCCAAGGATGACGTCTACACAAGATATTCAAAGGACCATTTTGACTATATCGTCATCGATGAGGTCCACAAGGCAGGGGCATTGAGCTATCAAAAGATTTTCCAGTACTTCGAGCCGAAGTTCTATTTGGGAATGACCGCTTCACCGGAGCGTACCGACGGCTTTAACATCTATGACCTGTTCGACAACAACATTGCCCATGAAATCCGGCTGCAGGAAGCCTTGGAAGAGGATTTGCTCTGTCCGTTCCATTACTTTGGAATCACGGACGTTGAGTTTGAGGACAACACGATAGATGACGATTTCACAGATTTCAACCTTCTGGCCTCAGATAAGAGAGTTGACTATCTGATTGAAAAATCGGAATTCTACAGCTATTCGGGAGAGAGAAGAAAGGCATTGGTGTTCTGTTCAAGAAAAAGGGAAGCCGAATTGCTATCAAAAGAATTCAATAGGCGTGGCTATGCATCAGTTGTGCTTACAGGTGAGGACTCACAGGAAAAGAGACTTGATGCAATCGACAGGCTCACAAACGATGATAATCCAAATAAGATAGAGTTCATTTTCACTGTCGACATCTTCAACGAGGGTGTTGACATTCCCGAAATCAATCAGGTGTTGCTCGTCAGACCAACCGAATCCCCAATCATTTTCATCCAGCAGCTGGGAAGGGGATTGAGGAAATTCAAGAACAAGGAGTATGTTGTGATTTTGGATTTCATTGGAAACTACAGGAACAACTTCATGATTCCGATTGCCCTTTCAGGCGACAGGTCATATGACAAGGACAGAATCAGAAAGTATCTGATGCAGGGAAACAAGATCATCCCCGGAGCATCTTCAATCAATTTCGATGAGATTTCCAAAAGGCGCATATATGAGTCAATCAACAATTCATCATTTTCGAAGGTTGCCCTCTTTAAGGAAAAGTACAATCAATTAAAATACAAGCTAGGACGCATCCCTTATCTTCATGACTTTGCAACCAACGCAGAGTTCAACCCTGAAATCATACTGAATCACAATAATTTCACGACATACCATGACTTTCTCGATTATGTAGACGATGACTATAAATCCGCATTAAGTGAAGAGGAACTTTCAACGTTGAGATTCATTTCCAAAAAACTGGTCAAGGGAATAAGGCCTCATGAGCTGGTGATATTGAGTTGCCTTAAATACAACAAGTGTTTCACTGTCAATCAGGTTGAAGATTACCTGTCCAAAAGATACGGCCTTGAAAATCAGTTTGATGCAGTCAAAAGCGCGATAAATGTTTTGAGCATGAACTTCTACAGAAAGGAAACAAGTGATGACTATCAGGCAAACACGATACAGTTCATAACCGATGAGGACTTAGACATTGAGAACCTCTTTTTCGATTTCGATAAGGATGTTTATAAAAACCTTAAAGACAACAAGGATTATAGGTTTGAAGCTTCTGATTTATTCAGGCAGTGCATGGCAAATCCCACTTATCTAAATCACTTCGAGGACGCCGTAAAATATGGATTTTTCAAATACGAAAATGTCTATATGGATGAAAAGCCGTTCAGATTGTATGAAAAGTACTCAAGGGAGGACGTTTTAAGGCTCATGAATTGGGAAAGGTTCATGAATGGCCAAAACATCGGCGGATACAAAATCAAGTACGGCACATGCCCTATTTTTGTAACCTACAACAAGGCGGAGGACATATCCGAAACAATCAATTACGAGGATCATTTCATCTCAAAGGACACTTTCAACTGGATGAGCAGGAACAACAGAAAAACCTCCTCGCCCGAACTGGAGCCCTTGATTAATTACAATGGTGTTGATACTGAACTATTCATCCAGAAAAGCAACGATGAGGGAATTGAGTTTTACTACATTGGAAAATTGACACCAATTTCATACAAGCAGGTGTACAGAAACATCAATGGCAAGGACCAGCCCATCGTCAATTTCAAATTCAAAATCCAAACCGAAGTCAAGGACGAGCTATACAGCTATTTCACCAACGATTGAGTTGACCTCACAAAATCACCTAATCCAAGTTGAACAGTTGCCATATTATGCCTTTTAATCTAAACAAACCCCTAATTTTTTAAATACACTAAAATATATAACCTATGCACGAAATATATTACAATAACGTACAGATTAAACTTTTTAGGTGTTTTAAAATGAATTTAAAAAGGATTTTTTTAATAGGCATTTTCATTTTGATTCTAACGGTAGGAGCCGTAAGCGCAAGTGATGAAAATGCCACTCATGAATTAACGATTGAGGACTCTCACGACCTTCAAACGACGGATGAGGGTCCGCAAGCAAACAGTGAAGGAAACGTTGAGGTTGTAGCTCCCAAGGAATTGTATTATAACAGCAGCAACCAATTCGATTTCAAGATAAAAAGCGGCTCAGGAGATTTCTGGCTCTACATTTATGTGGACAATGTCTCAAAAACATGGACTAATGTAGACAACCGTTCTGAAGACTTTGTGGCCTCATTATATCTTCCGATTGAAGAGCCTGGAGAATATAAGGTCGATGTAATATTGTCAAATGATGTGGGCACCCAAACCCTGAAGTCATTGAATTACACGGTCAAGTATTTTGACATAATGGTCACTCCCCTCTTCACAATCGGCCAGAGCGACTACAGGGAACTTGATGTCCTCACACCCGAAGGCGCAAGCGGAACCCTTGAATTTACAATGAACGGCAAGACACAAAAGCGTACAGTGGATCCGGATTACAACTACCTTTCTTTTCATGCCAATAACCCAGTTTGCGGATTGAACAATGCCACATTGAAGTTCACAGCAGACTCAAAAAGCATATACAAAAGCCAGACATTCGTTAAGGAGTTCATAGTGTTGCCTACAATCACCTGCGACTGGAGGGCGAAATATTCATCTGAAATCGGCGCTTTTCACATATACGCTCCTGGAGTGACAGGAATATTCAACATCACAGTCGACGGCAGCCATTTCAAGACAGTTGAAGTGAAAGACCAAGCGACAGTCTCCGCATCAGGATTGTCATTGGGCACTCACTCCTATGTCGCCGAGTTCATAAACGATGAGTTTTCCACAAGCGAAAGAGGAGAAATCGAAATTGTCCCGAATGTCAATGTTTCAAGCTTTTTAAGGCAGGGCGAGGACAACTACATGACAGTGACCCTTCCGGATGATGCAAACGGAAATCTTTTAGTGATACTTAACAGAAAGGAGATTTACAGAAGCGCTAATGCAAAGGGATTCATCAAGATTCCTTTAGCTGACCTCATAAAGTCAAACAGAATCGATGTAAACTACACCGACGGCTCAATTGCATATGATGACTTTTTCCGTGCCACATGCACCAAGAATTCCCCGGACTGGAACATGGAACTCAAGATAGAAAGCCTGATTACCACCGACAAATCTTTAAGTTTATATGCCGATAGCAATCAATTCATCGTGAACAGGCCCGATGACTATGACGGGGTGATAACAGTATTTGTCGATGGTAAGGAAGTCTTCTCATATCTCAATGATGATTTCATCGGATATGACTGCTATGACGGCAGGAATTATGGGAATGTGGCATACTATTACTATAAATTTGACATTAGCGAGCTTAAGATAGGCAAGCATACGCTGACCGCTGTGGCCGACGGAAGCGAATACTACAAGCCGACCAACGCAACGGTCACATTCACCCTAACCAACCTGTTTCCTATTTTCCCTAAATCCGATAGGATAGTGTATGAGGGTGCAGTGTGGGACATTTACATGCCTGACGATAGTACAGGCACAATTAAGTTCTACCTTGACGGCAAGTACGTATCCACTAAAAAGAAGGGCGATTCAGATTTCTTCACCTTGCCTAAAGACACAAAATTCGGTGAGCACACTTTGAAATTCGTCTACTCAGGCGACAAGAAGTATCCGAAAGAGACAATCACCAAGAAGGTCAACTACACATATGAGATATATCCAAGATACAGGAACTGGGTTTTCTTCAATGGCGAGGAATTGATTGAGGGAAACAAGAACATATTGGCATTTAATTGTCCTTCAGACTTCAAGGGAACAGTAACTCTGACAATAGCCAATCAGAAATTCTCCAAAAAGGCCAATAAAGGGGAGGTCTCATTTGACCTGTCCAAGTTCAAGGCAGGAAACTACACCCTCAAGGTGGAAACTCAAGGAAGCGGAAAATTCACCAAGCAGTCATTCTACATGTACGACTTTGAGATAATGTCCAAAATCGTCAACATCAAGGCCGACGCTTCAAGCGTATACTATGACGGATACTATACCGTTAAGGTTACATATGTCAACGGAAGCGTTGCAAAAAACGTTCCGGTTGAGGCTTTCTTTGATGGAACTGACTATGGATACGACTACTCTGATGAAACAGACAGCAACGGCGTTGTCAAATTCAAGATGACCGAAAAGCCTGATAAGTATGAGGTGACCATCACCTGCAAATACTCAAAGGTCATAAAGACGGTTACAGTAAAGAATATCGTAACTCTTCCTGTAGTCAAGGTCAAACGCTCAGCCAAAAGCCTGGCATTGACCGCCACCATAAAGCAAGGCAATACCCCTCTTTCAAACAGGCAAGTGACCTTCAAGTTCAACGGAAAGACATACAAGGCAAAGACCAACTCAAAAGGCGTTGCCAAAGTCACAATTCCAAAATCCGTGCTAAGCAAACTCAAGGCAGGCAAGAAGGTAACCTATCAGGCAACCTACAAGAAAGACACGGTTAAAAGGACTGTAAGCGTTTTGAAATAGGATTCTAATTCCTATTTTTTTTCTTTTTTTTTTAAATAGATTTGACCTTGCAAATTTGTTTTTTAGTTTAAAAATAAGGTTTGATTAGCTTTAAGTTTAATCTGACTAAATAAAAAATAGCTTCAATACAATATTCGTTAAAAAGAAATAAAAAAAGTGAAAGATATGATTATCTTTCTTCAATGGTCACCTTGTTCATGACGTCGCCTTGCTGGATGGCATCAACAACGTCCTGGCCCTTTATGACCTGACCGAATACGGTGTGGACTCCGTCCAAGTGTGGCTGTGGGCAGTGTGTGATGAAAAATTGGCTTCCGCCGGTGTCTTTTCCTGCGTGTGCCATTGATAATGCGCCTGTGCCGTGCTTGTGTGGGTTTCCTTCGGTTTCACATTTGATTGTGTAGCCAGGTCCGCCGGTACCGTTTCCGTAAGGGCATCCCCCTTGAATCACGAAGTTAGGGATAACCCTGTGGAAGGTCAATCCGTCATAGAATCCTTCGTTGATTAGCTTTTCAAAGTTGGCTACGGTTCCTGGAGCCTCATTTGGGAACAGTTCAAGTTCGATGTTCCCCTTGTCAGTTTCGATTGTTGCGACTTTCATTTTATCACCTTATCTTAGATTTGTCATCAATTGTTAAATAGTTTTTTGAATTATCATTAATTCTGTTTGTCTTCAATTATCTGCCCGTCCTTTATCATGATTGTCCTTTCGGCAAGTTTTGCAACATCGTTGTCGTGTGTGACGATTATCAAGGTCACGTTGTACTCTTCGTGCATGTTCTTGAGGATGTCAAGGACCATCTGGCCTGTCTGTGAGTCAAGTGAACCTGTCGGTTCGTCGGCAAGGATGATTGACGGGTTGTTCACAAGCGCCCTTGCGATGGCCACCCTTTGGCGCTGGCCTCCGGACAGCTTGTTCGGCTTGGTGTCCTTTTTGTCCAAAAGCCCAACAGCCTCTATATATTTCAGGGCCCTTTCTTTCTTTTCCTTTTCAGGCAGCTTGGTTGCAATGAGAGGTATCTCCACGTTCTCCTCAACTGTCAGGTTCGGAAGCAGGTTGTGGAGCTGGAAGATGAATCCGATCTTGTCACGCCTGAAATCGCTCAGGTCCTTTTCCTGTGCGAGGTTGATGCCGTCAATGACGATTTCACCGGCATCGGGACTGTCAAGCGCCCCCAGCATGTTCAGAAGTGTTGACTTTCCGGATCCTGAAGGCCCGATTATGGAGATGAAACTTCCTTTCTCGATTGTCAGATTAAGACGGTTAAGTGCAGTCACCTGGCCGTCATCGTATTGTTTTATAACGTTTTTTAAGCTAATGAATTCCATAATCAACACCTATTCATATCTCAATGCCTCTGTTGGGGCAAGCTTTGATGCCTTGTAGGCAGGGTATATTCCTCCGATGAGTCCGACGATGATTGTGATTCCGAATGCCAGGATGAATGTGCTAGGATGGAATCCCAGTGAGAAGGTTTCGCTTCCGAGTATGAGCACTCCCACTTCACAAATCAGTATTCCAAACAGCGAACCGAGAATTCCGGCCAGTGTTGTCAATACAAGGGTCTCTCCCATAATCATCAGAAGAATCCTTCTAGGTTTCCAGCCGATTGACTTCAAAACTCCAATCTCTTTTGTTCTCTCAAATACTGTCATCACCATTGTATTCACGATTCCGATGGCTCCGACAAGTATTGCCAGTCCGGACACTGCAAGGGAGGCTGTATCGAGAATGCCGACTATCTGATCTGTCATTTCGGACATGTCTTCGCTTGTCAATGTGGAAATGTCATTGAATTTGTCCTTGATGTTCTCGGCGATTACGCTGTCGTTTTCCCCTTCTCCGGTTTTCACAAGAACGGTGGAAACTCCGTCGGTTCCGGTGAATTCCTGCATTGTATCGAGAGGGATGTAGACCCCATCGTCAGTGAACAGGTTTCCAGTTTCATAGATTCCGGTAATCTTGAATTCAGTGTTGTGGATGGTAATTGTATCCCCGATGCTCACGTTGTTCAGTGTCACATATTGGGCACCTACAATCGCTTCGTTGGCACCGTTTTCAAATGCAGATCCGTTGATTTTGGTTATTCCTACAAGAGCCAGCTTGTCACTGTCGATACCTGTAACGGAATTCATTGAACTGAATCCTCCGTCACCGTCCGACGGGCTGCTCATTTCTGAATATGTCAGCTCTCCTGCAACGTCAATGACGCCGCTCATGTTTTTCAGCTCATCCATCGTTGCGGCCTTAATCATTCCTCCGCTTCCTCCAACGGTTGTTGAATTGGTCACGGTTATTTCCGCTTCACCTTCATTAAGCGTGGTTTGAACTGAATCCTGCATTCCTGCAGTGATGAGACCCAATGCAACGATTGTTGCAATGCCTATTCCTATTCCAATAATGGACAGGGCGCTACGGGTCTTGTTCCTAAATGGATTTTTCAAAATTAATGTAATGAATTTAATCTTAACAACTCCGTTAAAAAAATAATTGATTTCTATATCAATAGATATGCTTGAATTTAAATTAAATATCTTTCCATTAAAAAAAGGCTTTTAATGCCTATATTGTGAGTTTCACCTCACAATACTTATCACTTAGACATTAGATTAAATCCCTGATTGAGCAAATATGGTCCATAATGATGACCTATTGAATTAATAATGGATATAAGAAGAAATACACAAGTTTTAACCCATTGTTGAGCTATTATTCGAAACTAAACAATTATATACTTATAAATTTATATATAGTAAATGTAATTTAATTACTCTGCCGTTCATTATAAAATATAGTCATAATATTGAGGATACATACAATCTCATTGAATAACGGCTTTTTCAGCATGAAAAGAGAGGTAATTTAAAATGAAAAAAACTATAGTGATTTCTTCTTTGATAATTTTAGGAGTATTGTTTATCGGCAGCTCTATGGCTGTTGAACTAAACGGAAACAGTGTAGGTGTTGGGGGAGTTGATTTCAACATTCCCGACGGTTTTGAAGCAAATGGCAGTTCAATAGTGAACTATGAACAGGAGTCCGAACAGATTGGTGCTGGACAGTATGTAACTGCTGAAAGCAGTTATGTTTCATTTTATGAAAAAGGTTTTTTCGGTCCCGGTGAAGGTGAAATCAACCTCCATGTCATTGCATTTGACAGTGAAAAGGATGCCAAAGCCCGTTTAAACTATTATAATGAAAATGGGAGGATTGGTGAGCCAAAAAACATGACTGTTAATGGAATAGAAGGATTTGAAGGCGGCGGGGCTGGCATGTATTCATTTTACTATCAGGATGGAAATCGCCTGATATTCGTCCAGGTAAATGAGGATAATTCGGATTTGATTCCTGATATTGTTATTAACTGATTTCGACAAATTTCATTAAATATTAACCAATAAAAACGGAGAAATTTATATATGCACATTTAAGCATAACTATAATTAACAAAAAAGAGGTAGTTTAAATGAATAGTAAAAAAGTCCTATTGGTTTGCGTTATATTGATTATTGCGATTTCTTCATTGAGCATGGCAAGTGCAGGATTGTTTGAAAACAATGACAATCAAGGTATCACAAGTATTCCGGTTGAAATAATTGATTCTCAACTCAATTATGAACTAATAGAAGCAAAAATAATGGAACCTGGAGATAATAGCTTTGAGCAAACAGGCAATTATTCACAGGTGAAGTATAATGGATATCTTACCATCAACCTTACAAATTCCAATGGAGATAATTTGACTAGTGATGAAATAAAAACCATAAAGGATACCTTGGACAACAAAAGCAACATATTGCGGTTTACTACAAGTCGATTTACATTTAATATGGAATGTGATGATTGGAATTATACATTAGATAACAATATTCTAAACATAACATTTGATGCAACATATGAAAATCCGGCCCATGATGATTTAGGCAGCTTATCTTCAGGTACAGTTAAAATCACCGAATTTGAGTTGAGAAATCGATCCACATCATTTAACATTTATGGAGAATACAGATAAACATCCATTAAAAATTTAATCAATGCAATACCCAAATTGCTATTGAAGAGGTTATACATGAATAAATCATATCTATTCAAAATCAAGCTACTGCAAATGCGTGCAGTGTGAAGATTTCATGTTTTAACTGAATATTAGTTGAGCTATTATTCGAAATTTTCATATCAGTTCTAAATTATTCAACCGATTAAACTCTTTCAAATTCTCCAATAACATTTTTTCCTCACTAGTAGACAACTCAGACCCCCTGATTAATACTGGTGATTATTTTCATATGCAATGTAGTTTTTCTCAGCATATTAAATTGATTGAATTGTGCAAGTATATTTATTATTGATAAAATCCAAAAATATTTAGTGATTAAATAGTTTAGGTAGATTGCCATGAATACAGAGGAACTTATAAAAATTGAGGATGATTATTTCATAAATACTTTTACACGACAGCCAATCGTATTGGACCATGGTGAAGGCGTAAAAGTGTTTGACATTGATGGAAACGAATATTTGGACATGTTTGCAGGAATTGCAGTGAATTGCTTGGGCCACAATCACCCTGCACTGGTCAAGGCCATTCAAGACCAGGCAGAAAAGCTAATTCATGTCTCAAGCATATACTACAACGAGCCTGCACTTGTCTATGCAAAAAGGCTGGTCGACTCAACAGGCTTTGACAGGATATTCTATGCAAACAGCGGAGCTGAAGCAAACGAGGGCGCAATCAAGTTGGCAGTAAAATACACTGGCAAAAGCGAGGTCATCTCAACAGTCGATTCATTCCACGGAAGGACAATAATGACACTTGCCGCAACAGGCCATGAGGAATACCATGAGCCGTTCAAGGCCGTCATTCCAGAAGGTTTCATCAACGTCCCATACAACGACATCGATGCAATCAAGGAAGCAATCACTGAAAACACTGCCGCAATCATTGTAGAGCCTATCCAGGGTGAAGGCGGCATAAACGTCCCGGATGCAGATTATCTAAAGCAGGTTGAGGAAATCTGCCATGAGAATGACATAGTCTTCATAGTCGATGAGGTCCAAACAGGTTTCGGAAGATGCGGAACACTCTTTGCCCATGAGCTTTTCGGCGTGAAGCCGGACATCATGACAATGGCCAAGGGAATCGGCGGAGGAGTCCCTATGGGAGGAATCCTTGCAACCGAAAAGGTGGCCGGCGCATTCGTGCCTGGAGACCATGGAACAACCTTCGGAGGAGGGCCTCTTGTATGCGCTGCGGCAAATGCAGTCCTGGACACATTTGAAAATGACAATATCCTTGACAACGTCAATGAGGTCGGAGATTACTTCATCGAAGAGCTCAAAAAGCTTGACAAGGACATAATAGCCGATGTCAGAGGAAAAGGACTCATGGTCGGTTTGGAGCTCACCAAGCCTGGAGCCGTATACGTCGACAAGCTAAGAGAAGCAGGGTTCCTCATAAACTGCACAGCGGATAAGGTTTTAAGGTTCGTTCCACCATTGATCATTACAAAAGATGAAATCGATGAATTCGTAAAGGCTCTCGATGAGATATTGTAGGAGAGTAAAAATGGCCATTCATACTGAATACTCCTGCAGCGAATGCGGATTCAAGTTTGAGGATTCATCCGACATCTTCTGGATTGACGAGAAGGGCTTTGTCCATGTCGGCATGCTGGATGTCAGCTCATCCGATGAGGCGTCAAAGGCCTTGGCTTCAGGGGGAATCTTCAAGTTCTACTGCTACAACTGCAGAAAGTTCATCTACAATTTCCACGTAACAGAAAAGTCCGATGAGCTTTCCAGGGAAAAGATTATTCAGCTAATTGAAAACTACAATGACAGTTCAAAAATCATAGATTTCGACAACAAGTTCCAGAACTGCATCCATTGCGGTGAGGAATTGCCTTTAAGGCTCAAGAAGGCATTCGCCCTTGACTGTGATGGCAAGTTCCACATCGGTGATGTCGAGCTCAACGATTTCGAGGACATTCCCTTTGACTTTTCCGGGCGATACTACGGATATTTCTGCAAGAAATGCTCAAAGCAAATAAACAAGTTTGTAGTCCTTGAAAACCCGGCAAACCTTGAGGATGCGTTGATAAGAGAGATTTTAAAGGACCATACAAATGACCTGACCGTGTTCATCGACGGCAGCTATGAGTTCTGTCCTGAGTGCGGGGACATACTTCAGGTGCTGGGCGATTCGTCGCTATGCCCTAAATGCAGGCTCGGCGTTTTGGGCATTGAAAACAGGGAATTTGTAGATTAAATCTCCCAATTTCTTTTTTTAAGCATCTTTTCAAGTGATGTTGATATTTCCAATGTTTTAATCTTATCTAGACTGGCCCACATCCAGTCTGTGTGCTCTTCGCTTATTTTCACTTCGCCTTCAACATCCTCCAGATGCATCATTAGCTGCACGGTTCTCTTTTGCATGTAGTCATTCTGGACGGCTTCCGCAAAGTCCCCGACTTTCACGTCAAGGTTTGTCTCCTCCTTTATCTCACGAACCAGGGCGTCAACAAAGAATTCGCCTTTCTCAACCTTGCCTCCGGGAAGCTCCCACATTTCAGGGTCAGTCCTGGATTTCGGATGCCTTTTGACAATCAGGATTTCACCGCTTTCGTTTTTAATTATTCCTCTAACAGTTAGGCCGTAGGGCTTTTCCATACTCTCACCTTGTTATTATTTTTGTTTCCAATCCTTTTAATCCAATCGGCAAAACCTTTTCCTTCAGTAATTATAAATAGATTGAAGGCAATATGTAAAAACATAATGTAACTTTTTTAAAGGAGTTTTACTATGGATTTGAATATCAAAACTAATGAAAAAAACCACTTGGACATCGGTGGAGCGGATGCATTGGACATCGCCGAAGAATTCGGAACTCCAACCTTTGTAATCGACGAAAACAGAATAAGGGACAATTACAACAGATTTTACTCAGCATTCACTAAATATTACTCTGACTTCAAAGTCTTTTATGCATGCAAGGCCAATACCAACCTTGCAGTGATGAAAATTCTGGAATCTGAAGGCTGCTGCATTGATGCGGTATCTCCTGGAGAAGTTCACATATCCAAAATGGTCGGATTTTCCGGAGACAGGATACTGTTTACAGGAAACAACATCACAAACGACGAGCTGAAATTCGTCCACGATGAAGGTGCAGTCCTCAACATCGATTCCGTATCAGCGCTCAAGAGGCTTTCACAGGTTGTCGACCCGGAAGGGCTTAAAATATCATTCAGGGTGAACCCTATGGTCGGTGCAGGACACCATGACCACTGTATCACCGGTGGAGTGATGAGTAAATTCGGTATTATGGACAATGAGGCCGTAGAAGTCTATGAGATGGCAAAGGAACTTGGATTCGAGCCTATCGGTATGCACTCACACATCGGATCCGGAATCCTTGACCCTGAACCGTTCAAGCTAGCCATCGAATCAACAATGGACATTGCAGGAAAGGTCCATCAGGAAGCAGGAATCGATTTTGAGTTCGTCGATTTCGGGGGAGGCGTAGGTGTTCCGTACACTCCTGAGGAAAACATCGTGGATTTGGACAAGTTTGCTGAAGTCAACATTGGGCTTTTTAAAGAAAAGCTTGAGCAGTATGACATGGGCTCCCCTTCAATGTATCTGGAGCCTGGAAGATTCATTGTGGCCGATGCCAGCGTGCTTTTAGTGACTGTCAACAGCCTAAAGCAAAGCTACAGAAAATTCATAGGCGTGGATGCAGGATTCCACACACTCCTAAGACCTGCAATGTATGACTCATACCACCACATAGTCGATGCAAGCAGAATGGATGCGGAAAACACCCAGGAAGTCGACATTGCAGGAAACGTGTGTGAATCAGGAGACCTCTTTGCACGTGACAGGCCGATGCCTGACGTTGAGGAAGGAGACGTCCTTGGAATATTGAATGCAGGAGCATACGGATTTACAATGTCATCCAACTACAACTCAAGGCCTCTTGCTTCTGAAGTGCTGGTAACCGACGGCGAATGCAATCTAGTGCGTGAAAGACAAACATTCGAAGACTTGTATGCAAAGCAAAGCATACCACCACATTTGAAATAAAGTTGATTGATATGGTTGATTTAAAAGGATTAAAATTTTCAAAAATGCATGGAATAGGAAATGACTTTCCAATAATCGATGAAAGCAAAGGGGAAGTAATTCCAGAAGCAGACAAGCCTGAAGCATGCAGGATGCTGTGCCATAGAAATTTCGGAGTAGGCGGAGACGGAGTTCTCTTTGTGGAACCGTCTGAAGTTGCAGACATAGGATACAGGATGTTCAATCCCGATGGAAGCGAAGCTGAAATGTGCGGCAACGGTATAAGGTGCTTTGGAGACTTTGTCTACAGGAAAGGCATCCTAAAACAAGAGAAGATGACTGTCGAGACAAGGGCAGGAATAAAGACAATCGAGATTACAGTAGAAAACGACGAGCCGGTGCTCTTCAAGGTTGACATGGGGCTTTCAACATTCAAGACCCCTGAAATCCCGATGACCTCAGATGAGGAAGAGTTCCTCAACGGCGAGCTCGAAGTCCTTGACACCACATTTAACCTGACTGCAATCAGCGTCGGAAACCCTCATGCAATCATTTTCGTTGAAAATGTTGACGACGTCGACATAAACAAGTACGGTCCGGCCATCGAGGCCCATGAGGTATTCCCTGAAAAAATCAACGTGCACTTCGTGGAGGTGATCTCCAAAAACGAGGGCAAGATGATTACCTGGGAGAGAGGTGCCGGCGTGACCCTTGCATGCGGTACCGGTGCGACTTCAACAGCAATTTCCGGTTTCAAGCTAGGCCTTTTCGATGAAGACATACTGCTTCACTTGCCTGGCGGTGACTTGAAGTTCAATGTATATAAAAAAGAAGATGCTCTTGGAGCTTTCATGGAAGGCCCTGCAGAGCTAGTTTTCGATGGAGAATTGTAATTCTCCCTATTTTTTCTATTTTTTAAGTCTTACATATCCTGTTATGACATCCAGAATTGAAAGGACAATCAAAAGTCCTGTCCATATGCTGATGCCCTTTTGGATATATATGAAAAACACAGCAACGATAAAAAAGACGATTCCCAAAATGATTGATCCCATTCCATCTCTCATAATATCACCTGAACTTAGTTTTGTAGATTTGATTATTTAAATTTTATAGCCGTTGATTAATGTTATGTCCTCAAAGAAGTAGTGCTCGCTGGCGGCAATTTCTGCGATGAAACCCAACTCATCCAGCATGTCCAATGTTTTCCCGTTGTCCGAAAGTGAGGACTGTATGAGCTGCACAATTCCACCATCATTTAAATGATTTGGCACTTCATTTAAAAAAAGATCAATAACTTTCCTACCATTTAATCCACCATCGAATGCATAATTTAAATTGTCTTCAATAACTTCATCATTTTCGGTCGGTAGATATGGAGTATTAAATAAAATTACATCAAACTTCCTGCTTTTCACAGGTTCGAATAAATTTCCAAAAAGGATTTCAATGTTTTCGATGCCGTTGGCCTTGAAGTTCTTTTGGGCAAGCTCGCATGCATCGAAATTGATGTCGGTTACTGTGATATTGTCTGTCAGCCTTGAGGCATACATTGCAACGATTCCAGAGCCGGTT
This sequence comes from Methanobrevibacter sp., assembly GCF_017409525.1. Lineage (NCBI taxonomy): Archaea > Methanobacteriati > Methanobacteriota > Methanobacteria > Methanobacteriales > Methanobacteriaceae > Methanobrevibacter > Methanobrevibacter sp. The sequence goes on from NZ_JAFQSO010000017.1 coordinate 30,754, forward strand.
CCAATCTCCAAAACGCTCTGGCCAGCTTCAATTTCCAGATTCTCGGCAAGAAGATAGCTGTCCTCAGCGGGAATGTAGACATTCTCGTCAGTGGTTATGATAAATTCGCTCATGATATCACTCGCTTAAGATTGAATTCAGCTCTTTTGATAAAAACAGTATTTCCTCAGGCTTGATGGCTATCACCCTCAGCTTCAAGTATTCCTTGAGCTCATCGGATTTGATATTGTTGATTTTTTCCTTCATCTCCTTCTTGTCAAGGCTGCAGATTACGTGCCTGGAATCGATGAGCGCATTTCTGATTTTCTTGTTTCTGTGCTGGAAGAGTGCCTTTGTGTAATTGGAGTAGACCCTGAAATCATCATCGGATATCCTGTTCTCCTTAGGGGTCAGCCTGACCACTGTCGAGTCGATTTTCGGCTTTGGTATGAAGCTTTCAGAGCTGACGTCGGTCAACGTGCTGACATCGCATTTGAAATACAGCATGGCCGAAAGCCTTGAATAGTCCTTGGAGCCGACAGTGCCGTTCATGCGCCTTGCAAACTCCTTTTGATACATCAAAATGGCCAGGTCAAAATCATAGTCTAGAAACTTGAATGTTATGGGTGATGAAATCTGGTATGGCAGGTTGGAGACAATCTTGTTGAAGCTTGGAAAATCGACATTCAGCGCATCGTCATTGATAAGCTCAACGTTATCGATTTTCTCTTTTTCAAGCCTTTCTTTCAATATGTTGGCGATGTTGGTGTCCTGCTCTATTGCTATTACCTTTCCTGCTTTCCTGGCAAGTTCAAGAGTAAGCGTACCTATCCCAGTTCCTATCTCCAGAACGACATCGTCCTTGTTTAGGTCTCCAAATTCAATTATCTGGTCCCTTTTGTTTTTGTCGATGAGATAGTTCTGACCAAGATTCCTATTCAGCTTTATCCCATGTCGGTTCAGGATGTCTTTGGTTGTCCTGGATAGGGATTGGGAAGATTCGCCATTCAATTTATCACTTTATCTTGGTCTTCTTGGAGCTTGGGTGAATATGTAATATTTACGTTTGCCTCTTCTGATTGTGGTTGTATCCAGTTCCTGCTTGACTCTGTTAACAATCATTCCTGCGGGATCGGTCAGGGTTGGCAGCCTTTCGGTAATGTCTGCGAAGCTTTCAAAAGGCTTTTCCTCTCTTGCGTTGATTATGTCCCACATGTATTTTTTACCAATACCTGGAATTAGCTCTAGACTGTGGAGTCTTGTGCTTAGGGCTTCAGCAGTATTGAAGAATTCAACAAACCTTTCTTCATTATCCTCTACGATGTCACGGATTGCATAGTCCATTTCTATTCTGCTTGTTGCGGTTAGATTTTCGAAATTTAATTTACCGAGAACTCTATAAATCTTGTCTCTTTTTCCTTTTCCAATGTACACGGTGTCTTGTATTTCTAAATCTACTCCATTTTTAGGAGCTAATTCTAGTAAAGTGAATTGTTCTGTACCAATAGCTTGAGCAATAGCTTTTCCACCAAATTTAGACATGTCTGATTTGACATATCCCCTGCTTAAATAATCAAGAATAACAGCATTTTCTTCCTTTTTCACTGCTGGTGCTCTTTCTTTTCTGTTATCATTCCTCATGTTATCACTTCACTATTGTTTTTAATTAGTCACAATATCGACTATAGTTTAAACTTATAAATAGTTTTATCTTTTAAATGTAATAAACATATCTAAAAAAATGCGCTGAAATTGTTATTTCAAAACTAAAAATTAAATTAAATAATAAAAAAAGTGGAATAGTGTGAAACTATTCTTCAACATCATATTGCTCTAGAAGTTCAAGAATCTTTTCCATCTCTTCCTTGTCGATTTGCATTGGCTCTTTTGCGAAAATCAATCTCAAGTCAGCCAAATCCTTTGGAATCAAATCAACGATGTGAACAGCAACCTTTGGCCTTAGGTTAAACTCGCTTTGAAGTTTTTCAAGTATTTCCTCTGTGTCTTCAGGGGAATATCTCTTGAATCTTGCAAGGTGGTTCAATGTGATGTTCTGTTCATAGTTCAATTCATTGTCATTGGAAAATTCATCAAGAACTTTTTTAACTTCCGCACCTGAAACAGGTTCTGTTTTTATAACGTTTTTTCCAATCATGAAAATCAGTTCTGTAGTTTTAAGTGGTCAGGTCTGACAATCAACTCTTTTGATTTGTTCCCGTCTTTTAAGGATACGATGTATGCTTTTCCTTTTTTACCGGTAATTTCTCCGGTTTTTCCGTGGAACCTAGGAGCTGGTTGTCCTTTTTGAATACTTGGGTTGATAGTAATGTGAACTAAGTCTCCTTCTTCGAATTTTTGGAGCCTGTTGGTAATTGGGTTAGTTCTACCCGGTCTTTGTACTTTAGTCATCTTTTTTCTTGATCTGCTTTTTAATCCTCTTGATCTTTGCATTGTATAACCTCTTAATCAGTTCTAGTCTGGGTATATAATTGAATCTATGTTATCAGCGACCTAGTATTAAAAAAGCCCATAAATACTAGTAACATAGAAATATGAAAATAATCGATTATCATCAGTGATATGATAATATTATAATTTTAGTTTGATGGTATTAATATACTTTTAGTTTTTCACCGACATCATCAATTCAAGAACTGATTCACTAAAAAAAAGAAATGAATAAGATGAAGTTCAGCTTACTCTGTTGTATCTTGATCTGTTGTAGACAAATGCTCCAATTGTAATGACCACGAATGCAGCTATTATGATTGCCGCATTTTCGATGACTTTAATCAGGGCACTGCCGACTGATTGCAGGAAGGATAAGAGTGCTTGAATCAGTCCCAGGATTTGACTGAGTATGTTTATGATGAAGCCTATTATGGCAAACACCAATCCTAGAATTTGCTGCACGAGTGAGATGATTGCGGAGATAAGTCCCACGATGAAATTCAATATCGATCCAATCAGGTTCAAGATCTGTCCAATTACAGACATTATAACGCCCAGTAATTTTATAAGCCCGTCAAGCCCGCTCCATATCGACTCAAGCATTTTCGAAAACTCTTCAAGGGCGCTCATCAGGGATTGAATTTCCGCCATGAAGGTTTCAAACATGTTGACGATGTCCTCGAGAGCATTGGCTAACATTAGAATGCCGCTTACCAATGTGTCGATAAGAGGTTTCCAGGCCCCGTAGAGAGAATCGATAAGGGAAGCCAAATAATCGTATAGGTCATCGAGGAATGATGTGGCATTTGTGTCATTGTCGACCGTGAGGGTCATGTTTGTAATGTTGGTTGTATTTGTTACATTGGTCAGATTGTTGGTTTGGTTTACCTCTTCATTGATGGTTCTGAATGACACCTTGTATGCAAAATAGTCTGATTCATTGCCTGACACGGATTGCAAAACTTCAAAATCAAAAACTGCTTCAGTGTGGTTGTCTATTTTAACGACTGCATGGTCGCCTACTGTTTCGTGTGAATTTGCAACCGCTTCACCGACCTTGGTATTGGATGAGCCGGTTTTTATGAAATCGGCCATTATTTTTGACATCTGGCCTTCTGAATTCTGCCTGTAGCATTCGATCACGGCCAGCTTCAGTGTATTTGAATTGCTGGCTTTTGATGTGGAGGCATGTTTGAATTCATCTCCTGAGTTTGCAGGGTGTTTTGAATAATCGAGACGGAATCCTTTATATCCGTCGCTAAATTTAACGTTATTTCCACTTCCTTTAGCCAAAATGTAGTTCTTTTTGGTTTTATTGTCCTTGCTGTCTTTATCGATTTTTTTGTTGTCATGACCGGTTGTATTCTTGTCATGATGCGTACCATTGTCCGCTACGACAACGCTTAGGAAACTAAAGGAAATCAGTATAACAAGAATTAATGTAACTATCTTTTTATTCATATTATGCCCCTATCGTATATAATTTTTATTTATTCACATATATAATATTAATGACAATTTCAGTTGATGGGAGTAACTTATTTCACTAAATTGGTTGGTCACATACTTTAAATTTTAAATAGTATTATCTAAAGATATATATTTGTCAAACAGTTAGGTTATGTGATAAATATGAATTTACGTGAAATTATAATGGACGCTATTAAATATCCTATTAGCGATACTCGAAAATTTTTAATATTCTGTGTTTTAATTATTCTGATGAATTTGTCAACAATTCTTCCGTCATATGGTGTTAATAATGGAACTTTAAGCATCATTTTAAGCCTTGTGACTTTAATAGTTTTATTTATTGTTTTAGGCTACTCAGTCGAGGTCGTTAAAGGCGGAACTGAGCATTCAGACACACTCCCAGATTTTGATTATGTAAAGCAGTTTGTAATGGGTATTAAAGCATTCATTTTAGAGCTAATATATTTCATCATACCTCTAATCATTGTCATAATTGTCGCTTCCGCAACCGGACTGTTCTCATCATTCACTGAAATCGTATATTCCAGCATTGACGCCATGGCTAACGGCGCAAGCAATTTCACTGCGATAATGGCTGCAGTTCCCCAACCGGCAATTAACACATTCAGCAATGCCCTAGCCGTTACTTTAGTTGTTGGAATTATCCTGTTTGTCATATTCTCATTGATGTCCTTTACAGGACTGGTCAGATTCGCAAAAACAGGAAGCGGAACCGAAGGTCTTAGATTCAGGCAAATAATAAGGGACATGGCAAGCGTAGGATTTGTAAAGATTATAGTCACATTGGTTGTGATTTATTTAATTGCATTGCTCATGGCAATTGTCATCGCGCTGATCGGCTTGATTCCATATGTCGGTGTTTTCATAGGCATTTTCGTTGGAGTGCCATTCATGCTGCTGTTCTTATACAGGGCTATCGGTTTATTGTATGCGGATGCATAACATTAAACTCTTTTTCTTCTTTTTAACATCTTTTTTCAGAAAATCATTCTCTTAAAGCGATTGTTAATTTTTAGAAACCTTTTTAAAACAAGGAGAAAACAAGTTAATTTTTAAATAAATGTTTGGATGGTTAAGCGTTTAAAAAAATGGTGTGAAAGAAGATAACTGTTTTAGTTATCTTCAAATCTTCTTCTGTCAACTAATTCTTGACGTTTACCTGGGTTCCATCCTCCGGATGCAGATTTTGCACGTCCAACTTGTTGAACGTATCCGGTAATCCTATCATACCATTCTACATCTTCGCTTTCACCGCAGGTAGGGCAAGTATTGTTTAGCCCTTTCATTAAAGTTTTACATTTAAGACAGAAACTTAAAGCTGAGCTGTAAGCCCAAAATCCGATGTCGGATTTCTTAGCTATCTTATGGGTTAAGCTCATAAGTGAATCTGGATCTGAGTAAGATTCTCCCATGAATGCATGGAAGATGTGTCCACCAGGAGTTAAGCTGTGATATTGCTCTTCGATTTTGATTTTTTCAATCAAGGAAGCGCTGGTATCTACAGGCACATGGGAAGAGTTTGTGTAGTAGTTTGCATTTCCTTCACCTTGCACGATAGCTTGGTCTCCGAATTGCTTTTTGTCAAGAGTTGCAAATCTGTATGCAGTGGATTCTGCAGGGGTTTGTAAAACAGACCATCTGAGTCCTGTTTCGTCTTTCAATTTTTCAGCTCTGTCATTGACATATTCGAGACATTTTACACCGAACTTGTTGGCGTCCGGGTTTTCGATACCTTCGCCGAATAAGGATAACAGCATCTCGTTAAGTCCAACGAAACCGAAGGATAAGGTTGAATTCTGGATTCTGTAGTATGACTCTTCAGCCACTTGCTGTTTGAGGAAAGGTAAAATGTGGAAATCGTTCAAGCATTTTAATCCTTGTTCCCTTCTCATCATCAAGGTTTCAACTGCCAAGTCCATGTATTCGTCCAGGTATTCGAACACTTGGGATTCATCTTTGGATTGGTATCCGATTCTTGGGAAGTTTAGGGTAACGTATGCGAGGTTACCGGTTCTTAAACAGTCTTGGTCCCAGTCACCGGTCCAGGTATCTTGCAGACATGTTCTGCAGCCCATGTAGTTGGCCATTTTGCCTCTGTATTTAGGGAACATGTTTACAAAGTAGGATGAACCGTATTTTGCGGATAATTCGTGCACTAAACGAATGTCATCTTCGTATTCACTGGTCATGGTTTCCTTACGTAAGGTGTAGATTGTATTTGGGAACAAGTGAGGTTTTCCTTCGTTGTCTCCATCAAGTAAGGTTTCAGTGAATGCTCTTTGGATTAATCTGGTTTCTTCTTCGAAGTCAGCATAGGTTCCGACAACTTTGCCTTTAGGTCCGTATGCGGTTTCGTCTTTTAGGAAATCAGGAACGCCGAATTCCAATGCCATGCTTGTAAACGGTACTTGGGATCCACGAGCTGCGTAAGCCATGTTCAAGTTGTAGATGAGCATTTGGACGGATTGCTTGATTTCATCATAGGTTCTTCCTCTTGCAAACGGTGCAACGAACACGTTCCATAGGGACATTCCTTGTCCTCCGGACATGTTCTGTTGTGCTGCAAGCATGATTTCACCGGTGTGGTTCATTAAAGTTTCCATGTGGTTAGGTGCACCTGCAATGGAGGTGTGGTCACCTGTACCGTCCACTTTAAGACCGTATTTGATGAAAGTCCTGATATCATGTTGCATACAGTTTAAAGGTCTTCCTGCGAAGAATTCCAAATCGTGAATGTGAATGTCACCGGACATGTGCGCATCGGCCAAGTGTGCTGGCAACATTTTTAAGAGTGCGTATTGTTTTAACGCTTCGTCTGCTACATGCTTGTGGATACTTTCAGGGTTGTGGATCATGTTTGCGTTGTCCCTGTTACCGTTTTCAATAAGGGAGGTAATGTTGTATACAGGGATACCTAAACGGGTGTAGCGGCTTCTTAAGTCTTCGAGGCCGTATTCAATAAGTTTTGTGTTGACCATTTCCCTGATCATTGGAGCGGTCAAGTATTCCACGTTCAATTTTTTGAGCTCTTTCCAGGTTTCAGTAGCAATCTCAAAAGCGGTTTCTTGGCTAGCACCGGTTTCTTCAATCAAGGTGTTAGCGATTTTTGATAAGTCGAATGCTTCGATGGTATCCCTTGAGGTACGTACTTTCAATTGTGTACTTGCCAAGTATTTGTTTGCGATTTCAGGGTCAATGTCCTCTAGGCATTCGTAAACGATTTTTTTGATTTCTTTGGTTTTGATTCCATCGTATAATTGTGATACTACTGTAGCTACGATTTTATCTGATTCAAAGAATGGAGTTTCTACCATTACTAATGATTTCAATAGTTTTTCGTAACTGAATCTTTCTCTAATTCCGTTATTTTTCTCTACATTTATTTTAACGGAATCATTTAAATTATTTCCTAGTTCTGAGATTTTTTCCATTTTTTTCACACCATTTTTCCTACGTTTTAAAAAAATATGAGATTGATGAGAGGGTACCCTCTCAGTTGTAATTACTATATGTCGGCACTTGTATATATATTGTTCGTGTTGATACGAACAAACAAGTTCTATAGTTTACGAACATTTAATCTATATATTCAACTTCATGTATAAATAATGTTCGTATAATTACGAACAATATTATCTCACTCTGAAATTTACTATATTAATAATAATATAAATCAAAAGTCCGAGAGCATTTGAAAAGTAATGCCGCTAGAAGAAAACATCCAGTGAGCTTTGTTTGGATTTGTCACTTTCAAACAGCGATTTGATACCAAACTCCTGAATTTCCAGACGTTGTCTCAGGTATGGGGAAATCGGGTACTTGTCTATCAGTTCCTGAGAAATTTCAAGATATTTTGTAACTGATCCCTTTGAAACGGAAAGAATCAGATTTCCTCCACATTTTTGGCATTTTCCGGTGAGCGGAATCCTTCTGTATTTCGAACCGCATTTGGTGCACCTAACCTTCTGCTTGGAAAACGCTCTGGAATTGCCCATGATGTCCGGCAAGAAATGGGAAGATAGAACCTTTTCAACAACTCCGCGCTGGTCAACAGCCCTTATGCTTTCTGCAAGAGCAATTTGGGCTTCAACCTTTTCTCTCATTGACGGCAATGTTTTGTAAAGGCATATGTTCGGTCCTGCATGGATATTTGATGTGTGATGGGAAAACATCAGGCCCTCATATTGCTGTGGTGTTCCCAAATGCATCTCCACATTGTCGATGTATTCCAAGACCTCTGCCGGCTTGTGAGGGGTGTAGGTCTCTTCGTAAAACTCAACAGGGAACCTTTCGAATATGTCCAGGTTGTGGGATTCGTCATCTATCTCTTCAGGGTCTATTCTTGAAGACAAAACTAAAGGAGCGTCCATACTTCCACCTCTGGTGTTCGGCAGGTATGATTTTGAAAAGTTAATCAGGGCATCCAAAAGAAGCATCACGGCATCCTCGTCACTGTCACAGTTTCTACGTTTTGCAGAGTGGAAATAAGGATGTGCGTAACAGCCCAAAGCCTTTGTGAATCCGACAATCCTTCCAAGCACTCCTGCAGATGTGTGCGGTGCAAGTCCGGCCACCAGATGTCCAATCAGGTCGCTTTTCTCCTTGACATTGTAAAACGGTTCCATATCATAAAATCTTGTAAGCTCATCATCAATGAATTGAGCGGTTCTAAGTAGATATTCGCCGCAGTTGTCTGAAATCACAATGTCCTGAACCTTGAGCTCAATGATTTGGTCTTCGCTTTCAATCGGGTTTCCATAGCAGTCCTTCTCATAGCCCATTTCAAGGAGCTTTTCAACGCTGACTCCAATTTCCTTTGGAACGAAATGGGTTAAAGGCAAATCAGTGGAATCGTGACGTATTGTTCCATCCTTGAAGGTAAACACTTCATTTTTGGACCGGAGTATCCCCTTTTCAAGAGGCTCAGCCAGCTTTGACTCGGAAATCATACCGATGACACCCTTCACCTCATCAACCCTTCTGACCTTGACGTTGTCTGAAGCCTTCTTCAGCATTGATGCAAGCGGGATTGTCTTTTCGCCTGCCTTCATGATTTCGGTAGGGCTTCCGCATTTCGGACAAAGGGAATTGTTTGAAGTGATTCCGCATTTCGGATTTGTACATTTTCTCCTTGCCATCTGAACTTTGATGCTGCCTTTTTTGGCGGCTGTTGCAATGAGTCTTCTTGAACCGCCATAGTTTCCAATCGGGAACAGTCCATGCGGTGCAGGTCTCATCAATCTTTCCTTGGATTTTTCAGGTCGGCCTACACGGGTGCCGATGTATGCAGGGGCCTTGTTTTTGATTTCAACAGGCGAGACCTCATTTACGGCTTCGATTGTGGTTTCCATTTCAGGCAACCTGTCGGAGAGTGTAACGAGCAATGCATAGGAGTGGTCCTTGTCTATCACGACTTTGCCGTCACGAACGGTATGTGGAACGCCCATTATTTCAAGGACTCTCTTTTGATAGGACAGATCCAGTTTAATTCCTTCATTCGGTTTGTAGGTTGATTTGCATTTGATAATCAAATCAATTAATGAATTCAAATCGGCAATGGTAACGTCGTTATAGCAATAAGTGTATTTTGGATGGAGAGGTATTCCATATTCCTTGGATAATCTGAACGCTTCGATTGAAGGCAAATACTCAAATTCAAGCTTGTGCAAATCCAAATCGTTGTTGTCAGCGTCGAATTTTTCGCTTCGGGTTAATAGCTGAATCCACCATTCCTCACACCATCCTGATGGGTATAAAGGCTGGTTGTTTCTTAAAAATTCTCCAAATGCGACAAGCATGTCTCCTAAAAATAAAATTTCGGCAACGTCCTTTTTAAGCTCACGGGCTTGTTTCACGCTATCAATTACCACCACATCGCCGTTTTTAAGTTTGACGATAGGTCCTTCGATTGAGTCAACAGGAACGACACAGTTTCCCTTTCCGGGATATTCAATCTTGAGCTGTGTTCCGACGGCCAAAAATTCAAGCAGGGCCATTGTTGCAGGATGGACTCCCATTGTGGCGAGGCCGGTGTTTCTTGATCTGCCGTACCTTAACCTGAATCCTCCCTTTTCGGAAGGGTATCCCAAAATCGGCCTTCCGCCGATGATATCCTGGATGTATTTTGGTTCGCTTACAATCTCGGAGTCTCCTCCGTCATCGCTTCCTGAATCCTCTTTGGGCTTGGAATATTCGCTGAGCCATTCCCAGTCAAGGCCTAACTTTTTGGAAATCTTATGAATCTTTTTGGATTTCTGGATTACTCCCTCAACCATCGCAAGCAGTGCTCCACCACGAATGTTGTTTGTTTCCACGCGCTCCAGGTCCCTGTGTGAAACTTCAACCTGGTCGGTCTGTTCTCCTGAAACCTCAACGGGAATGTTGTTTGCAGCATATCTCACTTCTTCAGGTGTTGGTGAGTACTGCAGGTTTGTAACTTCGGATTCGTAAAGCTCCACCTCTTCAACATACCTTTCGATTTCCTCATCGATTGGCTTGAATCTATCGATACCAATGGCCTGTCTGATTTTATCTCCCAGAAGAACGGACAATGCGGCGGCAGTACCTCCCGCACTTCTGATAGGTCCTGCAAAATAAACTCCAATATATTTTGTTCCATCAAAGTTTTCCTTGATTTTAACATCAGAGATTCCTTCAAGAGGAGCTGCAACCACTCCTTCTGTAAGGATGGCCAGTGCAGTCCTGAGGCCTTGGTCGCATCTCTGCTCCTCATCGTAGTCCGCCTTGTCTCCGGTCAGTTCAAACTCACCTGATGCAATCTCTGCGGCAATTTCAAAAGCGACAGATTCCCTGTCCATATCCTGTTCCAATTTCTTAATACGTTGTGCAACACCCACAGGACCAACTAATCCTTCTACTCTTTCAGCTAAATCCTTTGCAAGTGGCACTTCTGTTTTCGTTTCAACATCCAACCCCTTTGATCTAGCCTCATTAGCTATTTCGTATAGGTGATGGGTATCTGCTTCCAATCTATCAAAATAATCCATGGTATCGCCCAAGTTACAAAAGTTATATTAGTATATAATGTATTGATTTTCATGATATTAATAATGTTTGCAAGTGTGAAAAATCACCATTAACAATAGTTAAATATGTTGTCAACTATATGTTATTATACAGTATTTGGCCGTTGAATTTTTAGATTATTATTGCTATTATGGTGATTTTAATGTCAGATGATAAACATACTAATGCCGTTTACGGGCAAAAGGTAAAATTAGATTTGGATAAAATTAAAAACAGAAATAACGAAGCTGAAGCGACAGTTGAGGAGACTGTTGAGGAAGTTTCAAGTGAACCTATTGTTGAAGAAGTTGTCGAAGAAGTTCCTGTTGAGGAAGAGCCTGTAGAAGAGGAACCGGTTGAGGAAGCTCCTGTTGAGGAGACTGTTGAAGAAGCAGTTGAGGAAGAGCCTGCAGATGAGGAACCGGTTGAGGAGGCTCCAGCTGAAAGTAAAGCGAAAAAACAGAATTCAAAACAGCTGGATGATTTGAAAAGGAAACTTAAAGAAAAAGATGTGAAATTGTCCAACCAATCCAGCGAATTGAATTACTTAACCAACAAGATTATACCAAAACTCAAAAAGGAAAATGCAGAGTTGAACCGCCTTAAAAGAGAGCTGACAGATGCGCTGGAAAAATCAACAAGAAAATATTTCGACCAATTGGACATCAATGCAGATTTAAGCAATAAAATAGGAAAGCTTGGCGCAGAAAGCGCTGTCAATAAGGTAAGGGCAGACAAACTGGAAAATGAAGTCAGCACTGTTAAAGAAGAGCTTGAATCTGAAATATCCCATTATAAGGATAAGTTGGCCGCAGTCAATGTTGACGAGGTCAAAGAGGAAAACAAGCAGTTAAATGATGAACTTTCCGATGCTAAAGAAAAATTGGCAGAGGCCAGAAAAGAAAACATAGAGCTTTCTGAAGAAATCGATAAGCTAAGGGCTGAAATCATCGAGTTGGGCAACTATAAAGAGGAAGTCGATACCCAAAACAAAAAAGAAATCGAAGGATACAAGGAAGAGATTTCATCACTCACCTCACAGCTTAAAATCAAGGAAAGCAGTTATGACAAATTATCCAATGAATCAAGCAAGACAATTTCCGATTTAAGAAAGCAGGTTGCAAGGCTTGAAGAGGCATTGGAAAAAGAATCCAACAAAGGATTGTTCAACAGATTCAAATAGATGGCTAACGTCATCTATCAATTATTTTTTTTTTTAAAATGACTCAAGATAACTATTTCATGGGCGAAGCTATTAGGGAAGCGGAAAAGTCCTTGGCCGAAGGAGGAATTCCCATCGGGGCTGTCCTGGTCAAGGATGGGGAAATCATTTCAAGAGGTCACAACAGGCTGATTCAAAACGATTCCGTCGTCTTGCATGCCGAGATGGATGCAATCGAAAATGCAGGACGCCTGAATTACGAGGATTATATCAGATGCACATTGTACACGACACTGTCCCCATGCCCGATGTGTTCTGGTGCTGTAATATTATATAATATCCCTAGAGTCGTCATAGGCGAGAACACCACCTTGATGGGGGCTGAAAACTTGCTCGAATGCAATGGCGTTGAGGTCGTGGTTTTAAATGACATGAGATGCAGGGACCTGTTTTTGAAGTTCAGCTGCAATAACTGCGAGGTCTGGGACGAGGAACTTGCAAAGGTGGGCAATACTACGGAGGTCAAGAATGGAAATAATAGTAACTGATGAGAGGGATGAAAGATTCATTGAATTTTGCGACTCATTCGGATGTTTCATAGGTGAGCCTCAGGTGGTCTTGCTTTTGATGAACTTTAAAAAGACTGTAGGATGCACAAGCTTCAAGGTGTATGATTCCGATTCCGCCGAAATCACAACTCTTTTTTTAAACTCATATGACGAGCGTGAAAGGATAGCATACAAGTTAATCAGACAGCTTGAAAAGATAGCCGTAGACTACGGATTCAAAAGCGTTCTTGTCAGTTTCGACAGTAGGGAAGACATATTGGTGGACATCTTCGAGAAACTGGATTATGAGTTCATAGATGATGTCTGGATGAAAAAAGAGTTCAAAAGTTTGGTTTAAAAAAAGAGAAATTGAAAGATTAAGCTTCCTGTCTTAATCTTTTCACAACAAAGTCTTTATCTAAGCTTAACAAGAATGAAGCTGCTCTAGGGCCTTGCTTTTGGCCTAGAATCATTTTATAGATAGCTTGGAAACCTTTTTGCGGTTTCAATCCTTGAGCTTCCAATATTTCATACATTGAGTCATGCAGCTCTTTTGCATCGTCAAAGTCGGTTTTTTCAATTAGGTCAGCCAAAGTAGATAGGAATTCGGTCTGCTCATCGGTCAATGGAAGGTTTGGAACTTTTTTGGTTTGCACCTGGAATTTAACGAATTTAGGTGCGTAGGTGTCCAGCCAGTAGATTACATTGTCAACCCTTTCCCTGTATTGTGCCATTTCCAATTCGGTCAAGTCTCCAAATTCCTTGTCCTTGAAGCTTTTGGTCAATTGGGAATTCTTCTTGAGGATTGCAAAGATCTTTTCCAAATCATCGCCTGCAATCTGATATGCATTGACCAGGAATCTGAACGGTGGCCTGAATGGGAGAGGGCTTCCGGCATGTATTTGAGCTATCTCATAGATTTCCCTGAATTTTCTGCCTTCCTTTTCAGATGGAGCTTCCACTTCATCGTAGAATACCTTTTCAACAGTATCGAACTGGTCGATAAAGTCCAGGAAAGGCATTCTTGGTGAGAAATCTTTCGCTTTCATAGGCTTTGACCTGAATAAGTAGTAGTGGAGACTTTCTGCAGGTCCGATTTTCAGCCATTCTTCAGGAGCGAAGAAAACTCCGTGGGATTTGCTCATCGCTTCACCGTCAAGGGTAATCCATTCGTATGGAACAGGATAAGGTGCAGGATAGTCGAAGATCTTTTCTGATATTACGCTACTTACGTCGTATGACCCTCCGCTTGCTGCGTGGTCTTTTCCGAACGGTTCGCATGTAGTTCCGAATATTTTCCATCTTGCAGCCCATTCAACTCTCCATGTGAGCTTACCGTTTCCGGATTTGATGTCCATTTCACCTTCATGGCCGCATTCGCATCTGTACTTGATGATGTCTCCATCATAATCGTAAGCATAAGTTGTGTTCACTCTGCCACATTCGTCACAAATCGGATTGTAAGGCAGCCAATCGTCAGCCAAAGGCTCCCTTCTGTATTGGTTGAAGATTTCCTTGATTTCATCCACCTTTTCTAAAGATGTTCTGATGTAGTCGTTGTAATCTCCGTTTTTATACATTTCAAAACCGGACTTGGTTTCCATTTCTATTCCATAGTCATCCATCACGGAAAGCAAAGGCTTTTCAAAGTGCTCCACAAAGTTGGCGCAGCAGCCGTCAGGACATGGAATCATTGAATAAGGCATTCCCAAGTATTTGTCATAATCGTCAGGCAATGGATATGGAACTTTTCTTAGAGGGTCGTGGTCATCTGCAATCCATATTGTTTTAGCTTTTTTTCCTTTTTCTCTCAGTTTCTTTCCAATTCCGTTAGCTACAAATATGTCGCATGAGTTTCCAATGTGTATTGAACCTGAAATGGAGGTTCCGCTTGCAATGACATGCTCTTCTACATCCATTTTACTTAATTCGTTAGCTATGTTTTCAATCCAATGTGTCATCTATTTCACCATAAGTTAATAAAAATTAATAATTAAAATAAGTTATTATAATATTATTTCTTGCTATTAATATAAAAAGATTAGTTTAATTAGCTAATCTAAATATTTTCCATAATTTTATCAATAGCATCCAGGAAATCTTTGGAAATAACTTTTTTTCTCTCAGACCTTATTGCAAACATTCCCGCTTCAGTGCAAACGGCCTTCAGGTCAGCTCCGGACAATCCTTCAGTTAGCTCACTAATCGTGTCAAAGTCAATGTCTTCGTCTACTTTCATTTTAGAGGTATGTATTTCAAGGATTTTCTGTCTGCTTTCTTTTACAGGATTGGGCACTTCAATTGTTCTGTCAAATCGCCCTGGTCTCAGGAGGGCCTCATCTAGGATGTCCGGACGGTTTGTAGCGCCGATTATTCCAACGTCTCCCCTTGATTCAAATCCGTCAAGCTCTGCTAAGAGTTGCATTAAAGTCCTTTGAACTTCCCTGTCTGCCCCTTCGCTATTTCCCACTCTTTTTGTTCCGATAGCATCGATTTCATCAATGAATATTATTGCAGGGCTCTTTTCCTTTGCAAGTTCAAAGACATCTCTAACAATCCTTGAACCTTCACCCAGGTATTTGTTCACGAATTCCGAAGCCACAATTTTGATGAATGTCGCATGAGTTTCATTTGCCACTGCCTTTGCAAGCAATGTCTTTCCGGTTCCAGGAGGTCCGTAAAGCAGTATTCCCTTTGGCGGGTCAATTCCTATCTCTTTGAATATTTCCGGATTTTTAATTGGAAGCTCCACTGTCTCTTTAACTTCAACAATTTGGGAATCCAGTCCTCCGATATCTGCATATGTGGTTTCTGGCTTTTCATCAATTTCCATGGCAGCTACATTTTTATCTTTTTTAGCAGGAAATACGCTGACAACGCCTAAATTCTTTTGATTAAGTGCTACCCTTACGCCAGGTGTGAGCAATTCTTTTTTAATCGAGCCGGGATATGTAACCAAGAATTCATGGCCGACTGCACCTTGAATCCCCACTTGTTTATCGTCAAACACTTCTGTTACTGTTGCAAGAATTAATGGTGTCTTTTTAAATGAGTTGATTTCACCTTTGAGCTCTCTGATTTTGCCTTCCATCTGGCGGTTGGAAATGTTTGTCTTGAGCTGTTCACCTTCAATGCTTCTTAATTTTTCCATTAAATCGTCAACAGTCTTTTCGTTTTCCTCTTTTAATGATTCAATTGTTTCAATCAATTCGTCTTTTGAAGCGTTTTCAATAGATTCCATAAAATCCCTCTCTTGAATTAACATTTGTTATAATTTGTATTTAACATTAACATCAAGAATCTGGTGAAATTGTTGTGGGTTGGAAATATTGCTTTGAAATAGTAATTCTGAAGCACTTCACATGGTCAATTGCATGATTTGAACTCGGCAATGTTTAAAAAGCTGGTGTCATGGGCTAGAAGTATTTCTATCATTTTTCGGTCTGTTGAGACAAATGTCAAATCATTGTGGATTGTTCCGCAATCGTGGGCGTCAACGACTATTCTGCAATCGGGGGAGTGAACTCCCCATTCATATATTTTCGTTGCATAATCCAGATATCTCAGATAGCTATCCTGCCCGCAATCATGTAGGATTAAAAGGTTATTCAATTCTTTATCTCTCATAAAATACAATTTTTTAAAGTTTTCATTGTAATTTTTGAATTTTAAATAAATGATATTGGATATGCCTTCATTAAAGGAGTATTTTTTCCAATAGTGTTCTAATATTTTTTGTTTTTTATTTTTATCCAATCTGCATCTTTTTGTTCTTTCAAAGATATGCTTTTCAAAATCATAATAATTTAAAAAATCGTTTTCGTTGTTTCTTAAAATTTCTTTACTTGATTTCAAAAAGACATCGATATCATCCAGGATATTATTCAGTTTTCTATTGTATTCGTCTTTAACTAGATTTGACCAAAAAATTTTATCATCATAGTTTTCAGCAATTAACTTATTGGCATTTTTATGCCATTTGTCGTGAATGCAGGTGTATTCCAATGCAATATTTGTATCTACAAAAAAAGGCATGTAATCACTCCTTTAAACTTTTTGCAAATTCATACATTTCTTTTTCATCAAAATCATCACTGTATTCATAGATATTCCAATAGAATTCACGTCTATATATATGATATCTTTTTTTAAAGTCCAATTTTAGTTTTTCATGCTTTTTTATGTTTTCTTCAGAAAAATTTTTGACTAATCTGATTTTTTCATTCCAAATTTCAATAAAAAAGTCAAAAAGTTCTAATGCTAAATCGCAATGTCCAAATGTTGAATCAATAGAGTTTTGGTGAACAATGTATAGAATATAGTCGGATATTGAAAGAAAATAATTGTATTCGTCACATAATCGCAATTCTTTTAATTTGAATGTGATTTCATCAAATTTTTGATCTAGTTCATTGTAAAATTCAAAATTTGGAATTTTTGTAGTCAGTTCATTAGATTTTATATTTACAAATGATTTAAGTTTTTCAAATCCTTCTTTTATCATTTCTTTGATTTTGGTTAGGATTTCTGGATTATAAACAATGGGATTGTCTTTATTAATGTTCATATTCTTCACCTTGGTTTCGGTTAGATATTACTTATATTTTGATTATATTTAAATATTTTCATTAATAACTTCGTTCTAAGGCATTATTTGAGTTATT
Organism: Methanobrevibacter sp.; assembly: GCF_017409525.1. Taxonomy (NCBI): domain Archaea; kingdom Methanobacteriati; phylum Methanobacteriota; class Methanobacteria; order Methanobacteriales; family Methanobacteriaceae; genus Methanobrevibacter; species Methanobrevibacter sp. The sequence goes on from NZ_JAFQSO010000017.1 coordinate 48,078, forward strand.
AAATATTTTTAAAGTTTATTTTCAAGATTGAAGTCATTTGGTAAAATTGTTGGGGGTTGGAAATATTGCTTTGGGATGGTAATTGATGAAACGCTTTCACATTGGCGGCAGCTATCATGCATTTGCAGGTTAATCAAAACACGCGGTATATCACTATCTAAAAATAAGTTGAAAAATTCTGGATGTTAAGGTTAATGTAAAAAAGAGACGATTAAATTAAAAGTAGCTATTAAAAAAATAAGATGAAATAGATAGAAAACTATCTATTTGATAAGGTCGGAATCGGATTGGTCCAACCATTCGTTAACGATTTTCACTGCACAGTAGTTACCGCACATTGTACATGTGTCCTCTTCTTCAGGAGGTCTTTGGTCTCTTTTTGCACGTGCAGCTTCCGGAAACATTGCGCAAGCATATTGAGCTTCCCAGTCGAGGTTTTTCCTTGCTTCAGCCATGGCCAAGTCTTGTGAACCGTCAATTTGGCCGGTCGCTAGGTCTCCAGCGTAAGCTCCGATTTTGGTTGCAATGACTCCTTCCCTTACATCATCAGGGTTTGGAAGAGCCAGGTGTTCTGCAGGAGTCACATAACAGATGAAGTCTGCTCCGGCTTTTGCGGAAGATGCTGCTCCGATTGCAGATACGATGTGGTCGTAACCCGGTGCCACATCACACACGATAGGTCCTAACATGTAGAAAGGAGCGTTGGAACACATTTTCTTTTGAATCATTACGTTTGTTGGAATTTCATTGATTGGGATGTGTCCTGGTCCTTCAATCATACATTGCACTCCGGCTTCACGGGACCTGTCGATTAGTTCTCCTAAAATGATCAATTCTTGGATTTGCGCCCTGTCGGTTGAATCGGCAATGGACCCTGCCCTCATACCGTTAGCAAGTGAAAGAACAACATCGTGCTCTTTAGCAATTTCTAAAACATAATCGAAGTTAGCGTATAATGGATTTTCCTTTTCGTTTTCGACAATCCATCCGGACATGAATGAACCTCCTCTTGAGACGAGTCCTGTTACACGGCCTTGCCTTTTGAGTCTGGTTAAGGTTTCAATGTTGATACTTGAGTGGACTGCCATAAAGTCGATACCGTCTTTTGCCTGCTTCTCGATGGTGTTGAAGAGGTCATCTTCAGTCATGTAGATTACGGAGCCGTCCCTTCTGATGCTTTCGATAGCTGCCTGATATACAGGCACGGAACCCACTGGCAATGGGGACATGTCCAATACCCTGTTTCTTATTACATCCAAGTCTCCACCAATACTCAATTCCATCAAGCAGTCTGCACCATTGTCAATTGCAATCTGTGCCTTTTCGACTTCTTCATCAAAGTTAACAATATCGGTTGAGGTACCAACTGTTGCGTTTACTTTTGTTCTTAATCCTGCACCTATACCTGATGCTTCAATATCTCTGTTCACGTTACTAGGTATTACAATAGTACCTTCAGCCACTGATCTTAAAATGAAATCCTCTGAAACATTTTCTATTTCTGCCACATGCTTCATTTCATCAGTTAAAATGCCTTTCTTTGCATCACTAATCTGTGTCATTATTATCCTCCTTAATTATAGATTAAACAGTCAAATTAATTTTACGATATTTTCATCATTGGTTGATATTGTGTTATATTTATTTAATAGTATTTAAATTAATTGGATTAAAGTTAATTCAAACTTTATTGATATATGTAAATTCTTTTTTAAAAAATAGTAATTTTTAATTCAGTATAAGTGAATTAAAGCCACATTGATAAAAATAAACTTTACTTTAAAAAAAATTAAAATGGAATAGATTTCAGTAAAATCCATTCATTCTTTCAAATGCCTCATCAAAGGTAGGCATGTTTGTCTGACAGCCTTGATGCTCAATGATAAATGATGAGACTGTTGACGCGAATTTTGCAGATTCCTCTAGGGTTTCCCCATTCAGGAATCTTGACAGGAATCCTGCCCTGTATGAATCCCCGGCACCTGTAGGGTCAACAACATCAGTCTTGATTGCATCAATCTTTATTTTGTCCTCATTGGAATATATCTCACTGCCATTGGAGCCGCAGGTTTTAACGATTATCTTAGGCCCTAGCTCTCTAAGCCCATCCAAATCAACTTCCAAGGCTGTTAGAATCCTTTCAATTTCATGATGGTTTCCAAAAAGGATGGTTGTATTTTCGATGACATCCTTCAACTTTTTGGTCTCATATATTCCGAGGTCTTGGCCCGGATCAAATGAAACGAGCAAATCCAAATCCTTTGCCTCTTCGGAACATTTCCAATTGAAATTAGGGTCACCAGTTGCCAAGTGGATGGCTTCAACGTTTTTGATTGCACTGCTTGGAACTTTGCTTTCAGCAAATTCACGTGCTGCGCCCCAGTAGAAATAGCTTATCTGGTCATCATTATCATCAGTCAGCACAAAAGCGGTCGGGGTGGCTTCACCTGGAACGATAATCAGTGAATCGGTGTCGATGTCTAGATTCTGCATATGTTCGTAGTATTCTGTTTTTTTGAAATCACCGCCAACGGCTGAAACCAATGAGGTTTTTAATCCTAATTTGGCTCCAACACAAGCAACGTTAGCTGCTGCACCACCATTGAATGTTTTCATTTTTGTAATTGGTGCTGAAAAATTTGCTTTTGGAAATTCCGGCACTCTAATAATGTAATCATGAGCAGAGTGGCCAATTGCTAGTAAATCTCTGTTTTTAACCATAATATCGCCTTTTTGTTTTTCAATTTAATATTGTTTTTCATAGTTATTTAATGTTTTGAAAATGCACATTGACAGCAATGTGAAGTTTCACACAGGTGTAAGAACATTATGTAATTTATAATAATATTCACTTTTGCCGAGAGCATTTGAAAAGTAATATCCTAGATGGGTTCGAAGCCCTGATTTTTTATTTCTTCCTGGCCTTCAGCTAAAAGGTAGTCAATGAACTCATCCACTTCCGGCTTGTCTTCGCTGACTTTAATCAAGCTGATTACATGGCGGGTATCAAATTTCAAGACCTCATTTCCCTTGAAATAGCTGGCATTTAAAAAGCAGTTCAGGTTTTCGGAGTTTCTAACCAGTTTGAAGGCATCAAACTGGGAACTTACCTTATATTTTATGTTGTAATCAATGCCGTATTGCTTTAGGGTGCTCCATGCAAGCCTCTGAGCGGTTCCGGTAACATTCACAAAGTCCAGATTATTCAGGTCATTGATGTTCCGTATCTCTTTTGAGTTGGGTGATGAAATCAAAACCAGATAATCATAGGCAATAGGGGTAAAGTCGATGTCACGCTCATAGGCTATCAGCGGATCATCCAGGGTCAGGATATCCACTGCACCTCTTTTGGCCAGTTCGAATGCGTCCCTGTCGCTGCTGCTGTAGACATTAGTATTGAATGGGTGTTTGATGGTCTCCAAAAGTCCGGAACTTATATGCCCTCCGGCAATGTTGATGTTGGAGGTTCTTTCGATTTTTATCAGATATTTTTGAAATTCCTCAAGCAGCTGCAGACCTTCACGTGTAAGTATTGTTCCATTGCCTGCCTTTTGTGTAATTTTAAAACCCAATTTGTCTTCAGCCCTAAGCAGTCTCCTATTAAAAACAGTATGTGAGATATTCAGCTCTTTAGCTGATTTTCTTTGTGATTTTGTTCTTGACAGCGAATCTAGACTTTGGTATAATTTGTAATCATAAATGTTACCATTTATGTCCAGGCTGATGAGTCCTTTGCTTTGCAATTTCATTAATTATATATAAAGATTTAATCATAATATAAATCATATTGTTTTAAATATTTTGGGAATAAGATAAAATGGAAATAATGAAAACCTCTATTGAAGCCATATTGGAGAATATTGTAAGTGCTGAAGAATTTTTGGATGAAGAAGCTATTGATGAATTTGAAAATATAATAATGGATGCCAATAATGTTTTTGTTACCGGTGCGGGGAGATCCGGTCTTGCTGCAAAGGCATTTGCCATGAGATTAATGCATTTGGGATTGAGCGCTTATGTTGTGGGAGAGACAATATCTCCGGCAATTTATGAAGATGATTGCATAATCGCCATTTCAGGTTCTGGAGAAACCAACACCATAGTTTCTGCTGCAAAAATAGCTAAGGCTAGAGGTTCTAAAGTATTGGCTGTTACTTCTTACCCAGAATCAACCCTTGGACAATTGGCGGATAACTATCTTCTTGTAAAAGGTAGGACCAATCAGGAAGTTGATGATGAAAACTATATGAAACGTCAAATTCACGGTAACTACACTTCATTAACCCCTCTTGGAACAGCTTTTGAGCTGACCACATTGGTGTTCTTGGATGCTATCGTATCTGAGTTAATGGAGAAAATGGAACAGACTGAAAGCGATTTGAAATCCAGGCACACAGTCCTGGAGTAATCTAGTCAAAAATCACTCTATTTTGGTTATTGTATACATTGCAGCGTTGGCCTCTTAGGAATCCAACCAATGTAATGTTTCCTTTTTTTGCAATATTGTATCCTGAATTAGCGGGAGCTGCGTTTGATGCTAAAATCGGCACGCCTGCTCTTGTCATCTTTATCACCATATCTGCAGGCATCCTGCCGCTGTATATTACATAGGAGTTTGACAAATCAAAATCATGCAGCAACCCGTATCCGATCACTTTATCGACAGCGACATGGCGGCTGACATCTTCTTTTACTATGAACTGATTATTGTAAACGATTCCGGCCACATGTGTTCCTCCGGTGGCCTGCCAAATTTCTGCATTGTCCTTTAGCTCTTCAATTCGATTGATCAGTTCACTGACATGAACCTGAAAATCACTTTCAACAGGATTGACTTGTTTTATCTTGCTTCTCCATCCTCCCGCAGAATCGGAGCATAAGACGGTTTCGTTTGTTTTTAAAAGAGTGTCATCAATTTCAGCGCTTATTTGGGTTCCTTCAATTTCGATTTCTTTTATGTCATCCATTGATTTCACCATGTTCTCGTTGAAGAGGTATCCCACAGCAAATTCTTTGAGTGAATCTTCAATTGCAGACAGGCTGCGGCTAATTTCATTGTTGATTGTCAATGTGATAGTTTCATCAAGGACGACTTTTTCCTTGACGTTTTCTGCCCTGTTATTTTTGAAGTTTATTGCATCAATTTCTTCGACTTTCATGTCTCTCACTTATTAATAATATATAACATTTATTATTATATTAATATTATTAAACGTAAAATTGTTTTGTCTTTCGCTACGGAAATGATAACAGAATGATTGTATACTCAGTAGGTTTGCATTCCATTTGGTAGCGGTTATTTGTTTTTATGAAGTCTAATTGTTTCATGTTAATCTAACAATTTCCAAATCAATGTTGATGGGGGATGTGTTAGCGTTTTCATTCGATGTTAATTTTAGTGTAATATCGAATCATCGCAGTGATTTTTTTTGGTTTATTCTTTTATTATTTATATTGTTTTTATTAATAAAAACGAAGTTCTGGTATATAAATATATGATATGTAATATACTTTAATTCGTATTTTTTAAAATTTATTAAATAGATAATATATCATATAATTGGCCGTTATATTTATTTATTAACTATAAAATTGCAAATAATAGGGAATTTCATTAAAAAATGTGTTTTTAATTCTTTATTTTAAAAAATAGTTGGGTTTTTCGATATGAGCAATAATTTATAATGATTAATCGTTACAGTATTATATAACTCCATTCTCCTATTTAAATATTTCTTTTAGACTTTGATAATAAATCCTTTTTATATATAAAAGATATATATAAAAATCATAATACTCATTGCTGTTTATACAGTCAATTTCACAGTATTATAAAAATTAATTAAAAATGGAAATGAGAGGTTGATAAAATGAGTTCATCATTTAAAAGTCCAGTAGATACTGCAAAAGCAATTGCAAATACTGCTGGAGCAAAAAATTCAGCTAAAATGACCAATGTAATCTTGCTTTCCTTTTTAGCAGGTGCATACATTGCATTTGGTGGTTTATTAGCTATTGTTGCAAGTGCAGGATTTAACGAACCTGTTGGATTATCAAAATTCATTTTTGGTGCAGTGTTCCCTGTAGGTTTGATTATTGTAGTGCTTGCCGGATCTGAATTATTCACCGGAAATGTCATGTTCATGACTCTAGGTGTATTAGATGGCAAAGCATCTGTTGGTGGCCTTGCTAAAAATTGGGTAGTAAGTTGGATATTCAACTTTGTAGGTGCATTATTCGTTGCTTACGTACTCGCTTACATGGGTGGAATTGTAGCTAAAGATCCTTTCACCACAAAAGCTGTTGCCGTTGCGACCGGTAAGGTTGTAGGTATGACTTGGACCACTGCCATTATTAAAGGTATTGGTTGTAACTGGCTTGTATGTTTAGCTGTATGGTTAGCTAATGCATCTGACGATATCGCTGGTAAAATCCTGGGTATTTGGTTCCCAATCATGGCGTTTGTATGTATTGGATTTGAGCACAGTGTAGCAAACATGTTCTTTATACCATTAGGTTTATTCTGCGGTGCTAAAATAAGCTGGTATTATATCATTACTGCAAACTTAATTCCTGTTACTATTGGTAACATTATTGGTGGAGCGGTCTTTGTGGCTTGTATCTATTGGTACACTTACCTCAAAGAATAAGCTAGTAGACAAAAATTTAAAGAAGCTTTCAAAAGCTTCTTTTTTAATATTTTATATATAATAATTTTGGAGATTATAAAATGGTTGAGATAAAATATGTACCAACTATTTGTCCATACTGTGGTACAGGTTGTGGACTCAACTTCGTTGTCAAAGACGGAAAAATTGTTGGTGTAGAACCTTTAAAAAGACACCCTGTAAACGAGGGTAAAGTATGTCCAAAAGGTAACTTTGGATATCAATTTATTAATAGGGAAGACAGATTAACTACTCCTTTAATAAAAGAAAACGGTGAATTTAGAGAAGCTTCTTGGGATGAAGCATTAGACCTTGTTGCTAACAAGCTCAAAGAAGTATCAGATGAAGACCCAAACAAAGTCGGATTCTATGCATGTGCTCGTTCACCTAACGAAAATATTTACATTACTCAAAAATTAGCTAGAGTAGCTTGTGGTACTCAAAACGTAGACCACTGTGCACGTATCTGTCACGGTCCTACCGTAGCAGGTTTAGCTAACACTTTCGGATCAGGTGCTATGACCAACGGATTCGACAGTATCAAAGAAGCTGACTACATATTCTGTATTGGATCAAACAACATGGAAGCACACCCATTGTTTGGACGTAAAATGATTCAAGCTAAACAAAACGGTGCTAAATTAGTTGTATTAGACCCAAGATTCACTCCTACTGCAAAAATCGCAGACGAATATGTACAATTCGAAACCGGTACTGACGTAGCTTTAATGAACGCAATGATTAAAGTCATCATCGACAACGACTTACAAGATGATGAATTCATCGCAAACAGAACCAAAGGTTACGAAGAAATGAAAGAAACCGTTCAAAAATACACATTAGACATGGCTTCTGAAATTACCGGAATCAAACCTGAAGTAATCGAACACTTAGCTATTGAATACGCATCTGCTGACAAAGCAGCTATCGTATACTCCTTAGGTATTACAGAACACTCCCACGGTGCTGACAACGTAATGTCCACTGCAAACCTCGCAATGTTAACAGGTAACATTGGTAAACAAGGTACTGGTGTAAACCCATTAAGAGGACAAAACAACGTACAAGGTGCTTGTGATATGGGTGCATTGCCTTCCGATTACGTAGGTTACAGAAAAGTTAAAGACCCAGAAACCACAGCATGGTTCAACGACTACTACAGTGGCGAAGGTTACGAAGTAAACTTACCAACCACTCCTGGTTTAACCTTAGTTGAAATGATGAACGCTGCTCACGCTGGTGACTTAAAAGTATTATACATCCACGGGGAAGACCCAGTTCTCTCTGACGCAGATGTACAACACACAAAAGAAGCTCTTGAAAACTTAGAAATGTTAGTCGTACAAGAATGTTTCTTAACCGATACTGCACAATGTGCTGATGTTGTTTTACCTGCAGCAGGTTGGGGTGAACAAGAAGGTACCTTCACCAGTGGTGAAAGAAGAGTACAATGCTTACACAAAGCTCAAGAACCTCCTGAAGGCGCATGGTTAGACTGGAAGATCATGGAAGAAATCGCAGTCAGAATGGGCGTACCAAGACCATTATTCCACTACGAATCCGCTGAAGACATCTTTGAAGAAATCAGAGAATGTGCACCTATCATGGCAGGTATGGACCGTAAAAGATTAGACACTCCAGAAGCACTTCACTGGCCTTGTCCTTCCGAAGACGACCCATGTCAACCATTGATGCACAAAGAAAAATTCGCACACCCTGATGGTTTAGGAATCTTCCAAGCATTAGAACACAAAGGACCTGTTGAAACCGTAGATGATGAATACCCATTATTATTAACAACTACTAGGATATTGTTCCACTACCACGCAGCAATGACTAGAAGATGTGAAACCTTAAACAATGAGGTAAAAACAGGATTCATCGAAATCAACACCAAAGATGCTGAAGCAAGAGGAATTATTAACGGTGAAGTAGTAAGAGCATTCTCTAGAAGAGGAGAAATCGCAATTCCTGCACGTGTAACTGATGACATCAGAGAAGGTATTGTTAACATTCCAATGCACTTTGTAGAATGTGCAGCTAACGTATTAACTAACTCCGATTCTTTCGACCCTAAATCCAAAATGGTTGAATTGAAAGCTTGTGCTATTGAAGTAGAAAAACTCCCAGAAGTATTAGAAATGAAAGGAGAAGTCTACAAAGATGGTACTGACACTGAAATTAAAGCTGAAAACATGTCAACTACTACCGTACAAGTAGGAAAATAATTGAGGAGTAGATTTAAATGAGCGCAAAAATTAACGATATGTACTACGCATACTCTGCTATCGAAGATATCAAACAAAAAGGAGAGTACGGTGGAGTAGTAACTACTATCATGAAATACTTATTAGAAGAAGGTATCGTTGACGGTGTTGTCGGTGTAACCGAAGGTCACGATATTTATGATGGTGTACCAACTCTCGTAACTGACCCTGCTGATGTTATTAAAACAGCCGGTTCCATTCACTGCGGTACTTTAAACATTGCTAAATTTGTATCTAAATACTTAGATGGTGCAAGATACATGAAACTCGCTGTTGCATGTAAACCTTGTGATGCAATGACCATTCGTGAATTAATGAAAAAAGGTAAAATCATCGAAGATAACGTAATTATGATTGGGGTAAACTGTGGAGGAACTATGTCACCTGTTCCTACCATGAACATGATTAGAGATGTATACGAATTAGATCCTAAGGACGTTATCAAAGAAGAAATCTCAAAAGGAAAACTCATCATGGAAACAGCTGATGGTGAAAAAGGTTTCAAAATCGATGAATTAGAAGAACAAGGCATGGGTAGAAGAGAAAACTGTCAAAGATGTAACCTTAAAATCCCTTCCAATGCTGACTTAGCATTAGGTAACTGGGGAGTAATTGGTCCTTTAGCTGGAAAAGCTACTTTTGTTGAAGTGTTCTCCGATAAAGGTGCAGAAATATTAGACAAAGTCATTGAAGCTGGTTTAATTGCAACCGAAGAACCTATCGAAAAAGGTATCAAAATCAGAGAAAACATCAACAACTTCATGCTTAAAGAATCTCAAGCTAAAAAGGATGTTGATTACGCTGGAACTACTGGAGACATTATTGACGTATTCTACCAATACGAAGATGAATTCTCTAAATGTATGAAATGTTACGGTTGTCGTGAAGCATGTCCATTATGTTTCTGTGAAGACTGCTGTCTTGAAGCTGAAGGTCCTGAATGGGTACCTGGCGGATACACTCCTGCAGCTCCATTCTTCCACTTAACACGTTTAGTACACATGGTTGACGCATGTACCAACTGCGGTCAATGTTCTGAAGTATGTCCATGTGAAATCCCTGTTGCTAAAGTATGGAGTACCGTAAACAACAAAGTAAGAGAAACCTATGGATACATCCCAGGTATGGGTAGTGAAGATCCACTTCCATTCACTGATCACGTATCCAAAGCAAAATGGTTATAATTGGGATTTTTCCCTATTATATACCTTTTCTTTTTTTTGAATTGAAAAATTAACAATGTTATATTAATTGTCAAAAAATATAGGAATCATTTGTTAAATGGTTCTCTGTTATTGATGCCGTCCAGAAATATTTTCTCTAATTCTTCATCACTTTCGCCATTTCTGACATGAGAAATCAATTCGACAAGATTGTCGTTTCTAAGCAGGCATGGTTTGATTTTACCGTCAGGTGTTATCCTTAATCTGGAGCAATTTGCACAAAATGTAGAGTTGTCAACAGGCTTGACTACCTCGATTTCTCCACCGTCTATGTAATATTTTTTACGGCCCTGCATAAACTTACGTTCATGCACCTCATCAGCCATATCAGACAGCCTTTCTTCAATCATGTCAAGCTTATAGTGATAGTCAGCACTGAATTTGTCATCATCGCAGTTTTCACTTTCAATCAGCTCAATCAATTGAAGCACAATATTGTTCTCCTTACAGAATTTGAACATATCCTTCACTTCATTCTGATTGATGTCCTTCATGATTACCATATTGATTTTAACGGGATATAGGCCGACTTCAACAGCCTTTAGGATTCCTGCCTTTGCAGATTCAAGATAATCCTTTTTGGTGATGAACTCATAAGTTTCAGGGTTCAATGTATCAAGGCTGACATTCACCCTGTCCAGGCCCGCATCCTTTAGGCCTTGGGCGTATTTTTCAAGGTAGGTTCCATTTGTTGTCATGGATATGTCTTTAAAGTCAAGGCTAGCTACCTTTTCAACAATCTCAACGATATCCTTTCTGATTAATGGTTCTCCACCTGAAATTCTTATTTTTTTAACACCAATATTTTTGGCAATTTTACAGATTGTATACAGTTCGTCAGCAGTCATTTCCTGCTTTGAGGAAACCATTCCATCATGATGGCAATATACGCAGTTCACATTGCACCTGTTTGTGATTGTGATTCTCAGTGAAATGATTGGTCTTTGATAATTGTCCTTGATGAATTCATCCGCCATGTTAATCTTCCACCGTTATTTCGATTTTCTCAATTTCCTCATCTGTATGCAGTGAATTTATGACCGCATAGATGGTTTCCTTTAGGATTCCTGATGTGAATTCATTTAAACCAACATCATGACCGTTTGTCTTGAGGGCAATTTCAGAATCGACCAATTCATCGTTTTCGATGTCTGAAATTGTGATATTTATTAAGTTAACATTATCTTCAGTTTTTATGGATTTTATCATTGCCTTTATGGAGTTGGAAACAATTTTTCCTGTAAACCGATTTATTTCTAGAGGCTTGCCGTTAATCTTAATGCCGCATTTTGAATAAGCGTTGTCTATAGGTGTTTTGTTGTCAAGAATCAACAATTCGATTTTTTCAACCTTTTCAACATCATATTCATCCAGGTTCAGTACATTAACCACACCCAGCACGCTTTGCTTTAAAAAATCGCTCACGAATCTGTTCAGTCCCACTACGTGCCCGTCAATGGAAAGATAGCTGTGGACATCATCCAACTCATTCACGGTCAAATTTCCATCACGAATTTCTCTGGCTATTGCCTCGCCATTGTTAAAGCCGCAGTTATTGGCAAATAGGGTATCCACTATGTCATGCCCTCTTTTTTCGATTAAATCCGCAAGTTCGCTGACTCCTTCATCATCTATTGTGAATGAATCTACCTCGGCAATTGTGTATTCGTCTCTAACGTCAGGGGATGTGATGATTTTTGGATAGTTATAGCTTTTGTATCCTTCAATTATGACAAAATCGAAGTTATCGAAGTGTTTTAGCAGATATAATATTCTGTTTAGGTCATGCTCTTTTCTTGCATTAAAAAAAGTGGTTGATCCTACACCCACAACCAGATTTGCGCCTGCCTGTTTGTGCTTCCAGGTATCGGTATTCTCCTTGTCCATCTCTATTGAATGGTGTGAATGTTTGATGGAAGCAACATTATAGCCTCTTTTTGTCAGTTCACTGATTACCTTTACGGTCAGTGAAGTTTTTCCCGTATTTTTCTTTCCCACAATAGATGCGATTTTCATTTTATAATCCCCTATTTTAATATTAGTTTTTCAACATTAATAATACTATTTTTTATGTGATGTGTAGTTACTACACATTTTTTTGTCTTGCCTTAAAATTTTGCGATTTTTTTAGTTTTTTATTATTTTCCCCAATGATTTTTATTACATTTTTGCTAAAAATAACCGATATAACTACATTTAACTATCGAATTTTAACGTTTATAATAACTATATCCTCCATAAAATTGCTTTTTGATAATATTGATGAACATAGATCTTTCATTGCTTATTTATACATCTTTCATTATTTTTTCAAAAAAATTTAGTGTAGTTTCTACACAGTAGTATATAAAGCTTGTGTCTTAATTCTATTAGGCAAATATATTTATATAAGTAAACATATGTGTAATCATTACACATGGTGGTTCAAATGCCAAAACATATTGCATCTGGTTTGAAATATTTGGCGGCAGTCAAGTTGAAGGATGCCGGTGAAAGTCACCAAGCGATTGCAAACGAGTTGGGTGTTGACAGGTCTACCATTTCACATTATCTGAATGGCAGCAATTTGTCTTGGAACTCAATTGATGTTGCAAGAACTATAACGGAGCTTTCCCCCAGGGATTTTCTGAAAATGGCTGAAGCTATTTTGGATGAACCAGAACAGAGTCGTAAAATTGTGAATATTTGCCGAGAAAGAGATTTCGAAGTAACTATAAAAGATTCTTGTATTGGTTGCGGATTATGTGTAAATGCATGTTCGATGAAAGCTATTAAATTAGAATCATTAACGGCGCATGCAGACTCCATACACTGTTGCGGTTGTCAGCTTTGTGAAGATGAGTGCCCAACTAATTCTATAAACATTTTGGAGATTTAATATGATTAGAAATTTAAAAGAAGTTAAAGACAACAACTTTGACATTACAAGGTCAGCGGAGGAAGTAAGAAATTTGTCTTTCAATGATCATGTTTGTCTTGGATGTGGGATTTGCGAATCCACTTGTCCTGTTGAAGCAATTACATTAAATGCAATTGCTATTGACTCTCGTGTAGGTTTCGAAACTTACTTCAGTGGACATGACAAGATTGGTCAAAATATCAAAGAAGACCCTGACATCCAAAGGATAAGCATAGATGAAAGCAAATGTGTATTATGTGGTATGTGTAGTGGATTATGCCCTGTAGACGCATTAGTATTAACTATTAATGATGTCCCTATCAAAGAAATTGAAGCATATCCTCATTACAATGCATTCTCAGAAATTGATGACGATGAATGTATCTACTGTAAGAGATGTGAAATTGCATGTCCTCGTGATGCAATCGTCATTGAAAGAATATTGCCAAATCGTGCAGACTTAGTAACTGGTGAAATTGAAGTAAATGAAGACGACTGTATTTACTGTGGCGTATGTCAAGAATTATGTCCTGCAGAAGCTATAGTTGTTGATAGTGAAACTGGAAAAGAATCTATTGTTATTGACAAAGATAAATGTGTATACTGTTTAGTATGTAAAAAATCTTGTCCTACTAATGCTATTAAAGCACTTTGTAGAGCTTGTTCTTACGGAGAATACGATTTAGATCCTGCAAAAGCTGTTGTTACAGGTAACTCTGTAATCGACCCAGATGCATGTGTATACTGCGGATGGTGTGAAGGAGTATGTCCTACCGATGCAGCTAAACACAAAAAACCATTTGAAGGAACTATTGAAGTAGATCAAGACAAATGTCAAGCTTGTGGTGCTTGTGTAGATATTTGTAGTTGTAATGCTTTAGCATTCCCTGTATCAACCGGTCCTGGTTCTAGATTAGATTATATTGTTGCTAATCCGGATTACTGTATTAAATGTAAAGCATGTGCTAACGCATGTCCTAACGATGCTATTACAGTTAAAAGAACTGAAATTGATCACACTCCTATAAACTCAACTACTTGGAAAGAAGCTTTAGATGCTATTAAAGACTAGGTGATTATATGGAACTTAAAGTTAATCAAGATAATTGTTTAGGATGCGGGATTTGTGTAATTGCTTGTCCTGTTAATGCAGCTATCAGTCCTGAAAATGCTGGTGGTGCTGGTGCAAAGACTGAAGAAGTTATTATGATGGTAGAAAACGGATTTATTAAACTTTTCAGTCCTGAAAAATGTGAATTGTGTGGAACATGTCAAATGTTTTGCCCAGTAAATGCTATATGGTTAGAATAGGGGGATTATTATATGCATTATGCTAATACTTATTTAGAAAAACCTGTAGTGCCTGATGTAAAAATTACTGGTGAAGGAACTACCGATGTTTTAAAATGTATGTTAAACACCGGTTCTGACATCTACCAAGGTGCTTGTAAAAAAAGAGGATCCACCTTAAAAGAAGAATACAAAAACGCTTCTGGTACTTGCTACATGGATCCTAGAGACATGGCAAAATTAGGTGTAAACAACTGGGATACTGTACTTGTAAAAACCGATTTCGGTGAAGTAGTAGTAAACTGTGCAGTTTCAAGAGATGCACCTCACGAAGGTACCGTATTCATTTGTAAAGGTCCTTGGGCTAACACTATTGTAAGCCACGACACTTACTGTTGTTCCGACCCTACTTACAAAGGTATTCGTTGTACTGTAGAAAAAACTGATAGAAAAGTATTACTCATGGCAGACTTAATGAGATGGGTATACAAAAAATATGTTGATGAAGAAGATGACGATGTTGTTGAAAACATGGATTCTTTAGGTGAATTGCCTGTTTATCACGGACGTAAATGGGAGGAGTTGATTGACCATGACTTATGAACCACCTGTAACTGATTATGATTACATTGTTGAAAATTGTACCTGTGCATTCTGTGGTTGTAACTGTGATGACTTAGATTACTTGGTAAAAGATAATCATGTTGTTGCTGTAAGACACGCATGCAGGTTAGGGGCAAGTAAAATTATGGAAGATATGGACCAAAGATTACTTGTTCCAATGATTAGGGATGAAAACGGAGAACTTAAGGAAGTAGATTGGGATACTGCTTTAGACAAAGCTGCCGAATACATTGCTAACTCCATCAGACCAGTATTCTACGGATGGTCTGAAACTTCTACTGAATGTATGAAAGAAGGAGTAGCATTAGGTGAATACATCGGTGCTGTATTAGATAACCAAGCTACTATCTGTCACGGTCCTTCCTTGCAAGCTGTACAAAATGCAGGTTACCCTATTCAAACTTTAGGTGAAGTTCAAAACAGAGCAGACGTTATTGCTTACTCTGGAAGTAACGCTATGAACTCTCACCCAAGACACATGGCAAGATATGCTGTATTCTGTCGTGGATACTTCAGACAAAGAGGAAGATTTGACAGAACTGTTATTACCATGGATCCAAAATTCTCAGATACTGCAAAATGTTCTGACAAATGGATTGGATTTGAACAAAACGGAGACTACGGTTTCTACAACGCTATTAGAGCTGTACTCAGAGGAAAAGAATTATATCAAGATGTAATTTCTGGAATTCCTAAAGAAGATATTTACGAATTAGCAGAAGAAATGAAAAACGCTGAATTTGGTGTTCTCTTCTTCGGTTTAGGTTTAACCCACACTTTATCAAAACAAAGAAACATTGATATTGCAATTAAGATGGTACAAGACTTAAACAGATTCTCCAAATGGGGTCTCACTCCAATGAGAGGTCACTTCAACGTAAACGGTTTCAACATTTTCATGGCATTCGAATGTGGATTTGCTTTCGGTGTTGACTACTGTAGAGGTTACCCAAGATATATGATGGGTGAAACCAACACTATCGATTTATTAGTAAGAAAAGAACCAGACTGTTTCATGGTTATTGCAGCTGACCCAGGTGCTCACTTCCCTAATGGAGCAAACCAACATTTAGCTAACATTCCTGTTATTCAAATCGATATTCACTGGGGTCCATCAACCGAATTGGCTGATGTAGTATTGCCTGGTTCATTCATTGCTGTAGAATGTGCCGGTACCAGTTATCGTATGGATGGAGTTCCTATCTACATGAAGAAAGCTATCGACAAACCAGAAACCTGTCGTGACGACGAATGGATTGTCCGTGAATTGAAAGAAAGAGTAATGAAACTCAGAGAAGAGCCAAACGTAGCTCCAAAATATGTGCCAAATCCAAACGCACTCTAAAGGTGATATAATGGAATATATTCTTAAAAATGGTATTGTCTACGACCCTGCTAATGAAGTTAACGGGGAAAAGATGGACGTTATGTTCAAAGATGGTATTATTGTAGATAATGTTTCTGCAGATGCTAAAGTCTTAGACGTTACCGATAAAATAGTCATGCCAGCAGGTATTGACCCTCACGCACACGTTGCAGGTCCTAAATTAGTAGTAGGAAGATTATACAGGCCTGAAGATTCCAGAAGAGGTGTTACTCAAAAAACTAAAGTAATTAGATCAGAATCTGGATTCTCCATTCCAAGTTGTCCTGCAACCGGTTACAGATACTCAAGATTAGGTTACGGTACTGTTGTAGAAGCAGCTATGCCTCCTCTTGAAGCAAAACACACTCACGAAGAAATTGCAACTATTCCAATGATTGATATTCCAGCAATGCCATTATTCGGTAACAACTGGTTTGTAATGGAATATGCAAAAGAGAATAATATTGAAGACATCGCAGCATTCGTAGCTGCATGGTTGAAAATCTCAAAAGGTTACGGAATCAAAATCGTAAACCCATGTGGAAGTGAAGCATGGGGATGGGGTATGAACGTACACGGTGTAAATGATAAAGCACCATACTTTGACGTAACTTCCAAAGAAGTTATCATCGCTTTAGCAAAAGCTAACGAAATGTTAAACTTACCTCACTCTATACACATTCACCCTAACGACTTAGGACACCCTGGTAACTACACCACAACTTTAGAAACCATGGATGCAGTTAAAGACGTTAAAAAAGGTTCCAAAGCAGCTGAAATCAGAGACCAAACTATGCACGTTTGTCACTTGCAATTCCACTCTTACACTGGTAACAGTTGGAAAGATGCTGGATCTGCTGCACCTGAACTTGCTGATTACATTAACAAGAATAAACACATTACTTGTGATGTAGGTCAAGTTACATTAGATGAAACCACTACCATGACTGCAGACGCTCCTATGGAATACGACTTATTCAAATTGTCCGGTCTCAAATGGACCAACAAGGATATTGAATGTGAAACCGCAGCAGGTATCATTCCATGTATCTACTCTGGTAAAAACCCTGTTAACACATTACAATGGGCTATTGGTCTTGAATTGTTCTTAGGAATTGAAAACCCATGGCAAGTATGTTTAACTACTGACCACCCTAATGCAGGACCATACACAAGATATCCTAGAATCATCTCCTGGTTGATGAGTAACCAAAGAAGAATGGAAATGATTGAAAACAGAGAAGTACACAAATGGGCAGAAAAAAGAACTACTCTTGCAACTCTCGACAGAGAATACGATTTCTACGATATTGCAACTATTTCCAGAGCTGCTCCTGCTAGAATCTACGGATTCACAGACAGAGGTGCACTTACTCCTGGATACAGAGCAGACATTGCTGTATATGACATAAATCCTAATGATATTGACCCATCTAGAGAAGCTGCTGCAATTGAAGAAGGTTTCAATGTTGCTGATTACACTATTAAAGATGGTCAAATCTTAGTAAAAGATAAAGAAATTGTTAAAGTTAAAGAAAGTCAAAACATTTGGGTTAACGTAAAAGGATGGGAACAAAACGAACAAAAAGTAATCGACAACATTATGCCATTCTTTACTCAATACTACTCAGTTAAATGGGAAAACTACCCAGTACACGACCACTATGTATCTAACCCAATTAGAGTAGACGTTGATGGTAAATAGGGGTGTTTAGTTTGAAAACAATTACATTTGATCAAATAAAAACTTCTTCAATCGCTTTAGAATTCGATGAATTAATTCCTGATGAAATTTATTCATGGACTGAAGCTGATTTCGCAAAATATCAAGTTCCAATTGGAAACTCCAGATTCCCAATCACTGATTTCTTTGAAATCACTGTAGAAGGAGAAGCTAATGGACCTGATGAAGTTGAAATGATTCTTAACGGTGATTTAAACAGAGTTAAATACATCGGTTGTAAAATGAGTGCTGGAAACATCGTCTGTAACAGTAGTGTAGACTTACACGTAGGTGCAGAAATGTCCGGTGGATCCATCCTAGTCAAAGGTAACGCAGCTGCTCACGCAGGAAGAGAAATGTCTGGAGGATACCTTGAAATTGAAGGAAATACCAAAGAATTCACTGGTGCTTCTTACATTGGTGAATGGAGAGGTATGACCGGTGGAGAAATTGTTGTTGGCGGTAACGCTGGTAAACAATGTGGTGAATGTTTAACTGGTGGAAAGATTCACGTTAAAGGTAACTGTGATATCTTAGCCGGTATTCACATGACCAAAGGTATCATCGAAATCGATGGTGACGTAAACCGTTGGCCTGGTGGTCAAATGAAAAACGGTAACATTATTATTCACGGATTCCTCGGAAGATTACTCGAAGGATTTGTGCTTGATGGTATCGTAGTTGACCCTGAAGTTGATGGAATCACTTTTGAAGGTAAATACATTAAATATACTGGAGATATTGGTCTTAACGGTAAAGGTAATCTTTACTTAGGTGCTGAAACTAACAAAGAAAAATTAGCTAGTTACGGCGAATTAGACGACGAATATACTTCAATCAGAGAATACAGGAATTTATAATTCCTTCTCTTTTTTCTTTTTTTTAAAATGTAGGCGATATTATGGTAGAAGAAATTCAAATGACCTTTGATGAAGCAGTCGAATATGTCAGAAATGAAGTTAAGGTTAGAGATATATTGGAAATATCCTATAATCGTATTTTTGCTCCTGGTGAAGTTTTAGGAATCACTGAAGAAGATGAAGTAACTGGCGAAGGTCTTAGGGTTGCAATGCAATTAACTGGTGAAATATTAAACCAATCCATAGAAATCGATCTTAATGAGATTGAGGATGATTTAATAGAAATGCGCCACATCACTGATGATAAAGAAATCATCATTGAAATTTTATAATCTCTTTTTTTTAATTATCATGTCTGATTCGATTTTCATTGAAAATTATTTTTGTTCGATTATATACAAACAAATTTATATATGATGACTTATAGTATATGGTATAGTGAGGTTGATTGTCATGAAAGAATTAGAATTAACCACAAAAGATGCTATAAACTACCTAAAAGAAAATGTAAAGATACATGATAAGATTGAAATATCTTATAATAGGGTTTTTGCAGAAGGGGAAGTCTTGAATGTTGATTTTTCCGAATATTTCGGTGAACCGGGTTTTAGATTGCTGGTTTCACTTGATGAAAGCGATATAGGCTCTACTGTTGAGATTGACATATATGAATTTGAAGAGGATATAATTGAATTCGTCCATTATCCTAAAGATGGGGAAGAAGTGGATGTTACTGTAATCTAGTTACAATCTGTCCATTTCTTCAAATGGTATTAATTTTTCAATAGCTTTAACTTCAATGTCTATTCCTTTTTCTTTTATTGCACCGATAGCGTTAAGTCCACTTCCTGCAACAACACCGAAATTATAATTATCTGCTTTTGCATTGTAAGTTACTTCTCTAGGCTTTCCTATTTTATAGATTGAAAATCCTGTATTTTTTAATATTTCAAGTAAGTAGACTGCATAATCTCGTGCAATATACGGAACCTCTTTAAAGCTGGCCAATATCTTTTTGGTTCCGATATTTGAAGATATTGAGGTCATGTTCTTTGATAGGAATATTTTGTGAGGATCAATTGTTGTTCCATTGTAGGATATTAGATCAATGAACAATGGAGGTTCGGTTAACTCAAGCAATCCTCCATAAATCGGATTGGACATGATTCCATTGTTTATTAATAGTCCATCAATGCTTAAGCTGCAGATTGTGGCTATTCCTACTTTGCTGTCGTCAGTTGGATGGTCAACAAGCTTATAATAAGGATTAATGTATTTTGGATTTGAATTGTATGTCTCTTCCATTATGGCTATTGCGTTGTCCAGCTCGTCCTTTTTAATGTATGATACATTTGCTATGATGTCCCCTTTTCTTTTTTCGACATTAAAGTTGACTTGTTGGATTAAATTCCATGATTTTGAAAGTAAAAATGGGATGTGCGGGTGAATTTTTTGATTTACAGGTTTTAATGTTGGTTTGTTCACGTTTGTAATTGGAGACAATGTTTTAAAATCGGTTATTTCTTCAGCTATCTTAATGTCTATTTCCTCTCCAAGCTCTTTGATTGCGCAGAATGGTGTTATCCCTCCAACAATGGATATTCCAACCATTCCTTCAGGCACTGGTATTCCTAATGTGTTTTCGCCCTCATTTGAGATGTTAATGATGCCGCCTATTCCAATCTTGTTTAATTGGTTGATTATGTCGACGGCTTTTTGCCTGCCTATTGCAGGTATTAATCTGAAGTTTGCAGGTATGATTCCGCTTCCTTTGGTAATCACGTCCAAAACAGATGTTTGATTGGTGTTTGAAAAGGCATCCAAGGGAGTCACGGATGTCTTTTTGTAGGATATTAATTCTGTAAATTTGGTTGGGTGGTTGTCTTCAATTTTTAAGAGCCCGCCGTATTTGAGTTGTGTAGGTATTCCTTCGTTTAGAAGTATCCCGTCGATTGTTGTTCCACACAATGTTGTTACTTCAATTTCACCTTTGCTTCCAACTTTATTTAAATTGACATAAGGACTAACAGAAAGACCGGTTTCAATAATTTCTTTCATTATATTGATTGATTCTTCATTATAAATGATTGACCTATTGACAACAACATTTCCGCTTTGTGCCATATAGTCGAAGTCTGCCAAATAAATCATTTCTTCAAATTTTGAATGGATAAAATCAACCTGATCGTAAATCAATCCTTTCTCTAATTTTTCACGACCCAAATCCGTAATTTGCCTTCCGGAGTATCCCATTCTCTCGGTATATCCCTTTTCATCCAATATCTGCATATGATATCTTACTGCACGCTCTCCTAAATTAAATCCTTTGTTTTTTAGTTCATCAGCTATTAATTTAGAACCGGTTGGTTTATCCTGTGCACTTAATATCCTTAAAATCTCTATCATTCGGTGTTCTGATTCTGACATAAAAATAGCTCCCTATTTTAAATTTAATCATAAATGGTTATCATTAAATTCAAAATAAAAAAAATAATATTTAGATTTAGATATCTAAATATTTTCTTTGTTCGTATCCAAATACTTGGACACGGTATTCGTCCCATTCTTGGTATTTGAGCTCTAGGAATTTTTCACTGATGTGAGGGCCTAAAGCGCCAAGGATTAATGGATCCTCTTCAAGAGCATGGTAAGCTTCCCATAAACTTGATGGTAAGACTTTAATGCCCATTTCTTCCCTTTCTTGTTCGGTTAACTGGTAAATGTTGATTTCGGTAGGTTCACCTGGGTCAATCTTGTTCTGAATACCGTCGATACCTGCCTCTAACATTACAGCAAATGCAAGGTATGGGTTACATGCAGGGTCAGGTGCCCTATATTCGATACGGGTTGCTTTTCCACGAGCTGCTGGAACTCTGATTAAAGCGGATCTGTTTTTAAGACCGTATGCTCTGTATACTGGAGCTTCATAACCTGGCACTAAACGTTTGTATGAGTTTACAATAGGGTTAGTGATTGCGGTTAATGCAGGTGCGTGTTTAAGTAATCCTCCCATGAAGTGGAGAGCATCTTTTGACAGACCGGTTTCTGAATCAGGGTCGGAGAATAAGTTTTTGTCTCCTTTGAATACGGATTGGTGACAGTGCATTCCACTACCGTTTACACCGAAGAACGGTTTTGGCATGAATGTTACCCTGTAATCCAATTGATCAAATGTAGCCATGTTGTCTACAATAGCTTTGATAGCTTGTTTGAATGTAATTACTGCATCTGCAGTTTTAAGAGCATCTCTAAATCTGAATGCAATTTCGTTTTGACCCGGAGCCACTTCGTGGTGAGAAGCTTCAACTTCAAAGTCCAATTCCTCTAAGTTTAAAGTTAGCTCTCTTCTGAAGTCAGGTCCTTTGTCTAAAGGTTCCACATCAAAGTAACCTGCTTCATCGTATGGCATCGGATATCCGTTTTCGTCAATGTCAACAATAAAGAATTCAGGTTCAGGACCGATGTTATATTTCAATCCCATTTTTCCGATTTTTGCTAAGGATTTTTTAAGAACGCTTCTTGGGTCTCCAATGAATGGTTCGTGTTCTGGGGTCCATACATCACAGATGAATCTACATACAGCAGATTCTTCAGGTCTCCAGGATAATCTGGAGTAAGTGTTGATGTCCGGTTTTAAAACGAGGTCACTTTCATTGATTCCGACGAATCCTGCAATTGAAGATCCGTCAAATAACATTCCTTCAACGATTAGGTCTTCCATATCTTCTTCATTGAATGGAATGACAATATTTTTTACTGTACCATTTATATCGACAAATTGTAAACGGATAAATTTAATGTTGTCCTCTTTCATTTGTTCGATAACGCTTTGCATTTTTTCTTCATCAATTTCGCTCATAAGATCATGCTCCAATATTTCTAAATAATATTGAGTAAATTAAAGTAGTCGGAAAGTATCTTCCTACCTTGGAAATATATTTCCATCTTATTGTATATAAATGTTTTGAAAATTAGTAATTAATGTTTATTATGTGCGTTTTCATATATTAATGTATAATATTTATTTTTTTTAATGGAAATTTCAGTATTGATTTTAAAATTTCATAGTATTTTGTTTAAATTTGAATAAAAAATGAGTAAAATGTTGGGTCATTGTTTAAATTCCAACACTAAAATTTAACTTTTACAAGTTCAGAAATGGTCAAATTCACTTCCAAAGTATTCATGCACCTTTTCAAGTTCTTCGGGAATATTTAGCATTTGAGTGCAGAACGGCAAACATTCCATGCATTGCACGCAGCTGTCCGCCCTTGAATCATCATCCATTAATGTGAAATATTGCATTGCACTGGCTTTAGGGTCATTCAACATATGTGCAATATTGTATTCGGTTAAGCAATTGATGATGTCAACGCCATGCGGACATGGCATGCAGTAACCGCATCTAGTGCATTTGTTTCCAACTGTCTGTCTGTATTCCCTTGCAACTTCCCTTATGATTTCATGATCATAATCGCTGATTTCGTCCATTTTTGAGGCAGTTTCGATATTCTGCTTGACTTGTTGCAGTGAGGTCATGCCGCTTAAGACACAGTCAACATCATCCCTGTTCCATAAATACTGCAGCGCCCATTCGACAGGAGTCCTTTTAACCTCTGCCACGTTCCATAAATCCTGAACTGCTTGAGGTATATTTTGAACCAAGCTGCCTCCGCGAAGAGGTTCCATAACCATGCTGCCAACATCCACCTCTTTTAGATAGTTCAATCCCATCACTCCAGATTGGTAATACTCGTCAAAGTAGTTCATTTGGGTCATTACAACCTCCCATTTGGGGTATTCGTCAAGCACTTCGATTACATAATCGACTTCCATGTGTGAAGAGAAGCCGACATGCTTCACTTTGCCGCTTGATAGGCAATCGTCAAGAAAATCAAAGACCTCCAAATCCTTGACCTTATACCAGTCAGGCTCTGTAAGTGAATGAAGCAAGTAGATGTCTATATAATCGGTCTGGAGTTTTTTGAGTTGTTCATCAAGATAGTAGTCGAATTCTTCTTTTTTATCGATGGCCCATATCGGTGATTTTGTTGATAAGATGATGTCGTCTCTGTAGCTATTTTCATTTAAAAAATTTCCTAGGAATATTTCACTGTTCCCTCTTCCTTCTAATGTGGCGCTATGATATGGATAAGCGGTATCGATAAGGTTTATTCCATTTTCAATTCCATAAGTCAGCATCTTTGATGATTCTTCCTCATCAATTTCATCATTGGAGCCCTTTGTTGGAAGTCTCATGGTTCCAAAACCAAGTCTTGAAACCTCTAGGTTGGTTTTTCCAAGTCTATTGTATAACATTTCAAATCCTCAATAACTTAACAATAAGATTATCTTTCATTAATGAAATATAAAATTGTTATGATTTGAAAAACAAAGTTTTAAAAAAAGTAGTTTAGATGGAATTCCTGGGATATTGGATGCCGGGGGCGGGATTCGAACCCGCGATCTCACGGTATCCCAGGAATAAGCTAGAGCACTGCTTTATTACCCTATGAGCCGTGCGCTCTAACCAGCTGAGCCACCCCGGCATCTAACAAATATATTTATTCTAATCATTACATTTAAAGTTTTTGTTTTTTTAATTATTTTAGCTATTTTTTAAAATTTTGGGAAATATTTAATAACTTTTGATGATATAATTATAATTATTATTTATATCATGGTGATTTTATGAGCAAAGTTAAAGACATGTCATTAGCACCTGAAGGTGTTAGAAAAATCGAATGGGTTCAAAAACACATGCCTGTTTTGGAACACATCAAAGCTGAATACGAAGAAACCCAACCTTTCAAAGGAATTACAATAGGGTCATGCCTGCACTTGGAACCTAAAACCATCAATTTAGGTTTGACATTAATGGCCGGTGGAGCAGAAGTTGCAATGACTGGATGCAACCCGCTTTCCACTCATGACGATGCCGTAGCTGGAGCAGCCGATTTGGGATTGAATGTTTATGGTTGGAGGGAACAAGACGACGAAGAATACTATCAAACCATTAACATGGTGCTTGACCATAAACCGGACATAATCATCGATGACGGAGCAGACATGATTATGGTGCTCCACAACGAAAGAACAGAACTCCTGTCCCATATCAAGGGGGCCTGTGAAGAGACCACAACCGGTGTTCACAGACTACAAGCAATGCATGCTGACGGGGCACTAAAATTCCCTGTAATCGCTGTTAATGATGCTTACACCAAATACCTATTCGACAACAGATACGGTACAGGCCAATCCAGTTTCGATGCAATCATGGGAACAACCAATATGGTGATTGCAGGTAAAACTGTAGTTGTCTGCGGATACGGCTGGTGTGGCCGTGGACTGGCACTCAGGGCAGCTGGTTTAGGTGCAGATGTAATCGTAACAGAAGTAGATCCAATCCGTGCTTTAGAAGCAAGAATGGACGGATACAGAGTAATGACCATCAGAGAAGCAGTAAAACAAGCGGACTTAATCATTACCGTAACAGGCAATGCAGACATCATATGTGGCGATGACTTCAAGTACATGAAAGACGGATGCATGCTTGCAAACTCAGGACACTTCAACGTGGAAATTAACAGGCCAGACCTTGAGGCAATCTCAACCGAAGTAAAAGAAGTAAGGGAAAGTATTGAAGAGTTTACCACAAAAGACGGTCGTAAAATATACCTGCTAGCTGACGGCAGATTAGTGAACTTATCAGCAGCAAGAGGACAAGGACACCCTGCAGAAATCATGGACATGAGTTTTGCAGTACAGGCACTATCCGCAAAACACATCCTAGAAAACGACTTGCCAGTAGGCGTAACAAAAGCGCCTGATGAAATCGACTACAATGTTGCTTCAATGAAACTAAAAGCAATGGGAATTGAAATCGATTCATTGACTGACAGTCAAAAGGCATATTTGGCAAACTGGCAGGAAGGAACATAAATTCCTTCAAATTTTCTTTTTTTATGTCTTATTTTAGATATATTGATAATGGAAATGGCCCGACCAAACTGTTTATTGGTGGGGTTCATGGAAACGAGGGCGCTACCTCTTTAAAATTCATTGAAAGAATTAAAATTGAAGACCTATCGCCCGGACAATTCTATTTTTATAATTTTGATAAGACTCCCTACATTTCAACAATCAAAAAGGAGTATTATGACTCTCCTTTAGGTCAAAGGATCTTGGATTTGATAGAGCATTTCGAACCGGATTTCTACACTGAGCTTCATTGCTATGACCTAAAAAATTATGATAAGCTAACATCAATGGAGAGATATAAAAAAACAGGCATTCCTCCGTTGATTAAAGTAGGCAATTATGTTTTGGTATCGTCTGTATCTCCATTAATTAGAATGACCTATTTTTCAACAAAAACTGTATGTAAAACTTTAGAATTCCCATGCTTTGAAAAATTAACTCCTGATTTAGTTGAGGAATTTGATTTTAATAAGGATTTGGCCATTGAAACTTATGAGAAACTTTTAAGACTTATTCTCAAATCACCTTCAAGGGAAAATTTTGAAAGTGAGATAGTGAAAGATTATGCTCCACAAGTTGAGTTGGCTATGGAATATGCAGAAAAAGTATTTGGAAAAGATTTTCCACCTTATTGAAGACATTGATGGCTCCTGGGTAATTGGTGGTGAGAAACCATCAACATCTGGATTCATTATCTTATCAAATATTTTTCAAATAGCTTTCGCCGCATCCATTACGGCTGCCATTTCGTGTTTTGCAATCTGGGGTGCGTGGTGGTAGATTGCATTGGATATTCAATGAAATGAATCCAATTAATTATATCATATTAATTATATTTAAAACCATGCGTCAAGGCTTCCTTGAGATGAATTTAAATTTTTAAGTCTGTCAGATGCCTTTGAAACACGTTCTTCAGAAAAACCATGCTCGTAGCATAAAAATTCAATGAGTTTGTCCTTTTTTGGTTTTTCCCATTTGATTTTGTAGTCGGTGTTCACATTATGGTTTAGGAATAATTCTCTTACTTCATCCAAATCATGGCTTGATTGCTGTTGGAGTTCGGCTATTTTTTCTTTTAGTTGCCCTTTATGAGCTAATTTAAGTGCAGTTTTAGCGCCAACTCCTTTAAGGCCTTCGCAAAAATCAGTTCCAATTAAAATTCCCATGTCAATTAATTCCTCTCTGGTAATGTCCAGTTCTCTTAGCACCCTATTCAATTCGTAATATTCCAGATTTCCCAGATTTGAATTGATTGCCAGGTTTCTTACAACTCGTTTAGCTCCAAAAAGTAAACAGTCATAATCCTGGGAAGCCACTGCATATGCATCACCATTAGCCACCAGGTATGCGGCCTGGGCTTCTCCTTCTCCTTTAGCTTCAACATAGGGTATTCCCATCAATGTCAATAATTTTTTAGAAGATTCAATTATTTCGGGCGACAGTTTTGATGATCTCTTTGCGAATTTACGTGCTTTTTCTGTATCTCCTTTGGCTAAGGATTCTTTATATATCTTTTCTGCTTCGTCTCGCACTTCTCTTCTTTTTGCTTGTGTGTCACTTTTAAGCTCGGAAGACCTTCCATCAAAAACGTAAATTGGTTTGATGTCCTTTTCAACCATTGATGAGTTTCTGTATAAAATTCCACTTAAATGTGAGGTGATGTTTCCGTTTTCATCAGTTAGCGGTCGTCCATCTCTTTGCCTTATTGTGGATAAAAATTGATAAAGGGTATTAAATGCATCAATTGAAACTGCTCTTCCTTCAAGGTCTTTGAAATCAATTTTTTCAGGTTCGATTATGTCTTTTAGCTTAACACCCATGATATCACTATTCTTTGAAATAACTTATAGGATATACCTCTTTGGACCATATGACCACATTTTTCTTGTGTATCAGTATGTATTCACGCACTAACATGTCTTCGTTGGCGTGGAATAGGTTTAAAATTTTTGCGGATGGCTTTTCAAGATAAATGTCATTTACCTTTGTTATTGTTTCGATTTCATGTTCCAGTATTATTCTGCCGGTGGTTTGGTCTTCTTTAAGCAATTTTTCAATAACTGTATTGCTGCATCTGTCTTTTGGAATGTAAGATAGGCCGTAAACAAGAGGGCGGCCATGTTTATGAAGAATGACTTCTCTTAAATCTACTTCATCGCCTACATTTATTTGAAGTTTTTCAGCAATGTCTTCATCAGCTTTTTCCATGTGTTGGTCTAGTATGAATAGGTTAATGTCACCATATAAGACATCTAGAATTGTAACAACTGGCCCCTCTATTGATGAAAAAACTTTTTGCAATGTTGAAAGTTTTATATCGTTTTTCTCCTCTAACTCTTTTATTTTTTCTCTAACCACATTTGGTATGGTTTTAGGTTTGGAATTCATTTAAACACCTCTAAATTTCTGTAAAATGGCTTATTGGAAATATTTCTTTAATCCACATTAAAATTTCATCGCAATTGATGATTACATAGTCACGAGCTAACATGTCCTCATCAGTGCCGAATATTTCTTTTAGCCTGTCATTTGGCTTTTCAATGCATATATTTCTGATCTCTCTTCTTGATTCGATATCGTAATTTTTTAAAATCCTTCCGATTGGGATGTCTGCTCTAATTAAATCCGCACAAATATCATTGTTACATCTTGATAATGGAATGTGTGAGATTGCATATATCAAAGGGTTGCCGTCTTTGTGCATTATAACTTCCCTGAAATTGATTTGTTCGCCTTGACGAACATTTACTAATTTTGCCTGTTCCGCATTGGCATCTTCAAAATGTTGGTCCAGGGTTTTTAGAGTAATTTTACCATATAAAACATCTAAAATGGCCGTAATTGATCCATCAGTTGTTAGAAGGATTTTTTGGGTGTTTGAAAATGTTTCACCGTAATTTTTTTCAACGTCGTTTATTTTATCTATCAGTGCTTTGTTTGCTTCGTTTTTTTCTTGCGTCATTTAAATCATCTATAAATCTTTTGGATTTGTGATAACTCCTGTAATTGCTGAAGCAGCCACTACTTTTGAGTTAGATAAATATACTGAAGAATTAGGATCTCCCATTCTTCCTTTAAAGTTTCTATTTGTTGTGGATATGCATGATTCGTTTTCGGATAACACTCCCATATGTCCTCCAAGGCATGGTCCGCAACCTGGATTGCATATGATTGCTCCTGCATCTATAAATGTGTCAATGTAGCCTAAATGCATTGCTTGCTGGTATATCTCTCTTGAAGCGGGGAGTATTAATAGTCTGATATCATTATTAATCTTTTTGTCTTTTAATATTTCAGTGGCATCTTTTAAATCTGACAATCGTCCATTGGTACATGAACCAATTAAGCATTGGTCGATTGGAGTACCTTCGATTTCAGACATTGCCTTAACATTGTCAACATCGTTTGGGCATGCTATTTGGGGCTCCATATCTGTAATGTCAAAGTGCAATTCCTGTGAATAAACAGCATCAGTGTCTGATTTAACAACATTGAGTTCAGATTCTTTTTTGCCGGTTCTGGTGCAAATATAATTGATTACATCATGGTTTGGTTCCATTATTCCATTTTTTGCTCCCATTTCAATGGCCATATTGCACATGGTTGCTCTTCCTTCAACGCCCATGTTCTCTATTGTCGGTCCGCAAAACTCGGCGGTTTTGTAAGTGGCGCCGGCAATGCCGATTTCACCAATAATGTTCAGTATAATGTCTTTTGGAGCAATATATGGATTGATTTCACCTTCAACAGTCATTTTTATAGCTTCAGGAACCATGAACCAGGTTTTTCCGGTTGCCCAAACCATTGCAAGGTCTGTCGCTCCCATTCCGGTTGAAAATGCTCCAAAGGCACCATAGGTACAAGTATGTGAATCGGCGCCGACAATGACTTTTCCAGGTTCTACCAATCCCATTTCGGGGACTACCTGATGGCAAATTCCCTCGCCGTGAATATAATTTTTTGTGATATTTTGAGTTTTAATGAAGTTTCTGCACACCTTTTGAAATTCGGCGGAGCCAATTGTATTTGCCGGAACATTGTGGTCGAATATAATCGCAATCTTTTCCGGGTCCCATACATTGTCTGCTATTTTCTCAAAGGTCTTGATAGCAGGGGGGCTTGTTCCGTCATGGGACATTGCAAGGTCAACAGGTATTTCAATTATTTCTCCGGGTGTTACTTCATGACCTGCCTTTGATGATAGGATTTTTTCAGTAATGTTCATAATATGACCTTATCCTTTTGTATTTTTAACTATCTCTTTAAATACTTTATCGTTAATGTATTTTCCTTCTTCCCTTGATTTTTTAACCTGTTTTACAATTTCAATAAGCTCGTCATCAGTAACGTCTAATTCGCATTCATTTAATTTAGCCCTCACGGCTCTGCAACCGGAATGCTTGCCCAATACGAGCTGCCTTTTTTGACCGACCAATTCAGGGACATATGGCTCGTAGCATAACGGTTCTTCAATTACTGCATCAACGTGGATTCCGGATTCGTGTCTGAATACATTGTTTCCTACAACTGGCTTGTTGTATGGTATTGGAAGGCCGCTGGCCTTGGATACCATGTCTGATATCTCCTTTATGTATTTTGTTTTGAAACCATAATCCTTTCCGTATAATATCTTTAAAGCCATGACGAGTTCTTCCAGTGATGCGTTGCCCGCTCTTTCACCGAGTCCATTTACAGTGGTCGATATTCCTCCTGCACCTGCAAGCACTCCTGTAATTGAGTTGATGACAGCAAGGCCGAAGTCATTGTGGCAGTGAAGTGCAAGCATTACTTTTAAATCTTTTACAAGTTCTCTAACTAAATAGTCAATCCCTTGTGGAGTGATTGCGCCTGTAGTGTCTGCAATATGGACTCTATCGGCACCGCATTCTTCGGCTTTTGAGTATATTCTTTTTAAGAAATCAATATCTGTTCTTGTTGCATCCTCGGCAGAGAATGCTACATATAATCCATGATCTTTTGCATAATCCACAGCGGTTTCACAAAGGTTAATTGCATCCTGTCTTGTAATGTGCATTTTATGGTCTAAATGGATATCTGAAGTTCCAACGAAAGTGATAATTCCATCCACATCACAATCTAGGGCGGCGTCAATGTCTCCTGGCTTTGTCCTGGTTAAAGCAATGATGTCTGCATCCAATCCTTCAGAGGCTATTGCTTTAACGGTTTCCTTTTCTTTTTCTGAAACTATTGGAAAACCGGCCTCAATCTGATGGATTTTAAATTTATCAAGCTTTCTGGCTATTTCTAGTTTCTCTTCAAAGCTAAAACAAACTCCTGGTGTTTGTTCCCCATCTCTTAATGTTGTATCATATATTATTAAATCATCTGGGAATTTTAGTTCGGATTCTTTATTGTAATGGCTTATAAAGTATTGCAAGATATCACTTCAATAAAATTAATATTAATAATTATATAATATTATTATTTATTTATTATTATAACTTTTCTAAAAGTTCCAAATATGATGTTCTTTCAAATCCATCTGTGATGCCTAATTTTTCAAATAATTTGAATATTGACTCTTGAGCTTCACTGTAGTCTTTTCCGTCATCTAAAGCTATTTCTATTTCCATATAAGGGTCAAGACCTTCAACATCGTCTAGTGATATTTCAAAATTTTGGTATGAGAAATATTGGCGGTCTTTTCTCACTGTTCTGACTTTTTCAAATCCGAGGGCTTCAAATATCTCGCTGCATTGACTGCTATTGGCGATTCCCATCTCGATTTCCTTTCTGGTTTTTGATTTTGCATCGATTTTGGGGCCCTTGTATGTTATGAAAATATTGGTTTCATTGTTTTGTTTTGTAGTTCTTATTCTCAAGGCCTCATCAGTCTCTGCAAAATCGACGACTGGGCTGTTAAAGTAGATGTCCTCTTGAAATTCATCTTTGGTTTTTACAGCACCAATTTGGGAGAGTTTGTCCTCAATTTCTTTAAAACTATTTATTTTAGCTTTGACTTCAACTTCTATCATATTATATTATTATGTTGCAGTTGATTGTTATAGGTATCTCATCAACAGTATTGTGTTGTAGATGAATGTTGTTAAAAGTGGTGTCCTTATTTGTTTTTTAGATATTATTATTAAAAAGGGGTAACATTTATAAATGAGTATTATCAATATGATGTTTTTAAATTCATTTATAAATAAAAACCTATTTTGAGAAATTTAAAATTTCTAATTTTTTTCAAAATTTCTTTATATGCTTTATATAAACATACCTTTATATACTATTTAAATTAAATATTTTATTAGTAAAAATTTAAAGGACTTTTTTGTTTTCTTAAATTTTACTCACTACTTTTAATAACTTATGGAGGTTTTAAATTGACCGATGTTGATATAAAAATTGAAAACATTGTTGCTTCTGCAAGCATTGGTAAAGACATAGTTCTTACTGAAGTGTCTCAAGCTTTGGAAGGGGTTAATTTTAATCGTGAACAGTTTCCGGGACTAGTTTTTAAACTTAAAGATCCTAAAACCGCAGCATTAATTTTTAGCTCTGGTAAGCTTGTTTGTACTGGAGCAAAATCTATAGATGATTCTAAATTAGCAATCAAGAAAACTGTAGATTTAATGAGGACTGTCGACACTGACATTCCCGAAGAATTTGAAATTAAAATTCAAAACATCGTGGCTTCTGCAAACTTAGAATCCACATTAAACTTGGAAGCTGTAGCTTTAGAACTTGAGGATACAGAATATGAACCTGAACAATTCCCAGGTTTAGTATACAGATTATCTGATCCTAAAGTTGTTTTATTATTATTTGGTTCTGGTAAAGTTGTCTGTACCGGAGCTAAAACCCGTAGTGACGCTAAATTAGGCGTCGAAAGAGCTTACGATAGATTAAGTGAGCTAGATTTAATATAATTTGGTGGTATTATTGATTAAACTTGTAGTATTTGACTTAGATAATGTTATAATTGATGGTGAAGCAATAGATGAGATAGGAAAATTAGCAAATGTTGAAGATGACATAGCTGAAATTACTGAAAAAGCTATGCAAGGTGAAATAGACTTTGAAACTTCTATTAAAGACAGAGTACAACTTCTCGAAGGAACTTCCATTGAAGATATCGAGAAAGTGGCTGATGATCTTCCTTTAATGGCTGGTGCAGAAAAAACCATCAATTGTTTAAAAGAAAAAGATGTTGATGTAGCTATCATTAGTGGTAGTTTTGATGTAGTAGCTGAGAAAGTAAAAGATAAACTTGGAGTAGAAACAGTTTATACTAATAGTTTCACAGTCGAAGATGGTAAATTAACTGGTGAAGTGACTGGTCCTTTGGTATCTGGTTCTAAATTAGATGTCTTAAAAGACCATGTTGAAAAAGCAGGGCTTACTTTAGATGAAGTAGTCGCTGTTGGAGATGGCGCTAACGACATTTCCATGATTGAATCAGCAGGTTGCGGAATTGCATTCAATGCAAAAGATTCTGTAAAGGAAATTGCTGATGTAATAGTAGAGGAAAAAGACTTGTGCAATGTCTTAGATGAAATTCTTAATCAATTAACCACTGAAGAAGAAACTGAAACTGTTGACGACGAAGAAGCTGTTGAAGAAGAAGCTGCTGATGAACCTGCAGAAGAAGAAGTAGTTGAAGAAGAAGCTGCTGAAGAAGAAGCTGTGGAAGAGGAAGTAGTTGAAGAAGAGGCTGCTGATGAACCTGCAGAAGAAGAAGCTAAAGATGAAAAAACTGAAGCTAAAAAAGGTAAAAAGGATAAAAAAGAACTTCCTAAATCTGATTTTGTTCTTGCTGACACTATGGAAGGTGTAAGAAAACAAAAAGATGAAAAAGAAGCTGAAATCTCCAAAGTTGCTGATGAAAGAGAAGAATTCAATAAAATAGCTAAGGAACAACGTAAAATACGTGATGAATTGAACGCATCACTAAAAGAAAACTTAAACAAAGCTATTGAATACAGAAACGAGCGTAATGAAATCAACAAAGAAGTTGAAGCTGCTAAAAAGGCTCGTAATGATGCAAATAACAAAATCAAAAGCCTTGAATGGTCTTCAGGTAAACGCGATAAAATCAAAATAGAAAATGAAATCAAAAAGATTGATAAAATCATTGAAACTCGCGTTTTAGACATCAAAAAAGAAAATCAGCTTGTTAAAAATGCAAACGATTTGAGAAAACAGTTAATGGAAATTCATGAAGATGAATCCGTTAAAACTGAAGCTCAAGAACTTAAGAAGTTATCTGAAGAAGAGCATGAAAAAGTTATTACACTTTCCGAAAAAGCTCAAGAAGCTCACGAAAATATGCTTACCTACTTCAGAAAGACTGATGATATTAGGACTGCAGCTGACGAAGCTCATAAAAAATTCATCGAAGCACGTAAAAACGCTTCTGCTAAACATGAAGAATTTAAAGTTATCTTAAGCGACATCCATGTTATCAACAAAAAATTAGGTTCCAACAAGCCTAAAAAGAGGAAAAGTGATAACAAAGGCGGTTCTGGTTCTAACAAAAATCGTGAAGAAAAAGAAAGAGCTGAAGAAATCTTTGCTAAATTCAAACAAGGTGGAAAAGTTTCCACTGAAGAGATCTTACTCTTGCAAAAATACAATATAGGTTAAATTTTTTAACCTTTATTTTTTTTATTTTTAAGGTTATAACATGTCAGAAGAAAAAATTGAAACTTGTTTTATTTGTGGTAAAGAATTTGACATGGCAAAAGCGGAGTTAGGCTATTACAGAAACGGTCAATTTCCTATTTGTGATTTTTGTGCTGATTTTTACCGTTTTTATAATGAAGATTTAACTTCCAAGAATGAATAATCCTTTTTTTAATAATCTTTTCTCATTTTCACTAATCTTCTAAATAGAAATATTTTTATATAATAAATTTTATCATAATAATTTGTAATAATTTAGAGGTTGGAAATATAAATGCATGAAGTAATAATTTGCGAAAAGCCGAGTTCTGCTGAAAAAATAGCTAAAGCATTATCGCCTGGCGCTAAAAAGAAAGTTTATAATAAAAAAGTTAAATATTGGGAACTTACACGTGATTCTAAGGATATTACAGTTGTATCCGGTGTTGGTCATTTGTACTCATTAGTCCCCGAAAAATCCAAAAGATATAAGGTTTCTTTTGACCTTCACTGGGCTCCTTCTCATGAAGTAAATAAAAGCAGCTCATATACTCGCGATTATTTAAGAACCATTAAAAAAGTTGGTAAAAATGCAGACTCATATATTCATGCATGCGATTATGATGTCGAAGGAACCTTGATTGGGTTCAATGCCTTAAAATATGCCTGTGGGGAGGATTCTTTAAGCAAAGCATCAAGAATGAAATTTTCCACATTAACAAAAAAGGATATCATCGACGCTTATGAGAATCGAATTGACATTGACATGCATCAGGTAGATAACGGTATTGCCCGCCATATTCTCGATTATTACTTTGGAATGAATATTTCCATTGCACTTTCCAATTCCGTTAGAAAGACTAAACACAGATTCTTGAAATTATCCGTTGGAAGAGTGCAGACACCAACTTTGTCCATTCTAGTCAAACGTGAAAAGGAGATTAGGGAATTTGTACCTGAACCTTATTGGGTTATCAGAGCTATTTTGGACTTTGAAGGCATTGAAATTAAGCACGTTGCCGGAAATATTTTCGACCGTGAACTGGCTGAAGAGATATTCAACAAGTGCAATGGCAAAGATGCTGTCGTTGATAAGATCAACTTCACCAATTCAAAGACCAGGCCTCCAGTTCCATTTAATTTAAGCGGTCTTCAGGCTGAAGCTTATAGCGTATTTGGATTTTCACCTAAAAGAACTCAGATTGCTGCTCAAAACCTTTATAGTGCAGGTTATACTTCTTACCCACGTACTTCATCTCAAAAATTGCCGGAAAGCCTGGGTTTCGATTCAATATTCAAACAGTTATCCGCCAATCCGGAGTTTAAAAAACACAT
This sequence comes from Methanobrevibacter sp., assembly GCF_017409525.1. Classification (NCBI taxonomy): domain Archaea; kingdom Methanobacteriati; phylum Methanobacteriota; class Methanobacteria; order Methanobacteriales; family Methanobacteriaceae; genus Methanobrevibacter; species Methanobrevibacter sp. The sequence continues at coordinate 83,945 of NZ_JAFQSO010000017.1, forward strand.
TTCCAAGCTTCCTTCTAAATTAGTGCCTCATAACGGTAGAAAGGATGATGCTGCCCACCCTCCTATTCACCCAACAGGAATATTGCCTAAGAAATTGAATAGTGATGAGCAGAAGATTTATAGTCTTATCGTTTACAGGTTCATTGCGGTATTTTTCGAATCAGCCAAATTCGAAACCATGAGTGCCACTTTGGATATTGAAGGTGAAAAATTCCGTTTCAAGCGCAGGAGAGTTACTCATAAGGGATGGATGGAACATTATCCGTTCAAAAAGATTGATGATGAAAAATTCCCTGATGTTCAAGAGGGGGATATAATGAGCGTTAAGGAACTTATTTCTGACGAAAAGGAAACCAAACCTCCTGCTCGTTACAATCAGGCTTCTTTAATCAAAGAACTTGAAAAGAAAAATCTCGGAACCAAAGCCACCCGTGCCGATATTATTGATAAGCTGTATGACAGGAAATACATAGACGGAACCAAGATTGAAGTTAACCAATTGGGGGAAAATCTAATAGATACCCTAAATACCTATTGTGATAATTTGACTTCAGAAGAGCTTACAAGGGATTTGGAAAATAAACTTGAAGGCATTAATCAGGATAAGGCCACTAAAGAGAGCGTCATTAACGAAGGAGAAAAGGATGTTAAAGAAATCCTAACAGACATAGACAAGAATGTTAACGGTATCGGATCTAAACTTTACGAAGCTTACCAGGCAAGCAATATTGTTGGCGAGTGTAAGTGCGGAGGAAAACTTGTTAAAAGGTCCGGCCGATATGGGGACTTTGTAGGATGCACCAACTATCCAGATTGTAATGTAACCTATTCCCTTCCAAGAAATGCAAGCATTATCAAAAGCACCTGTGAGAGATGCGGTCTTCCAATGATTATTGCAGGCAAAGGCAAGAACAAGCAGGAAATGTGCCTTGACCCGAATTGCGGTAAGGATAAGACCAAACCTCATGACCCTAAAGTCGTTGGGGAATGTCCAAAATGCGGAAAGGATTTGCTAAAACGTTCAGGCAGATTTGGGGATTTTGTAGGTTGCAGCGGTTTTCCTAAATGTAATTTCACATGCTCTCTGGAAGAACTTGAAAGCAAATTGAAATAATTATTAAAGATATTGGAACTTTAATCCAATATGCATTACTTTTTAATGTTTTTGATTAGGTTATAATATTTTTTCATTGAAAATTATTATCTTTTTTTAATATGTTTGTAATTTTGTATAAAGTCCCATATGCAAAATACTTAATAAGGTTAAAAAATAAAAATATAATCTAATAAAAATATTAGCAAAAATTTTAATATTTTTATTTAATATCGATATTAAATTAAGAAATTTTAATAATTATAGGATTGTTTTTTAAAACAATTTTTCAAATTAACTTAAAATGAGGATTTTTGATGAAAAGAGAAACAATGATGACAGTAGCTAAATCAGTTGTTATTATACTAATTTTATTAGCTGTTGTCTTCGCATTAAAAGCTCCTGCAGCGGATTTAAACATATTCACTGACGAAGCAAGAGGCGAATATGTTGATTCTTCAGGTCTTCCTTATTTCAGTGAAATGGATTCATATTATAACCTGAGGTTGACTGAAGATTATGTAGATCACGGCTATGTAGGGGATGAAAAGATAAACGGTAGTGAGTGGGATATGCATAGGTACGCTCCTACCGGTGATGAGATTAATTACGAACTTGGAATTGTATACGTTACTACGTTCTTCCATGATGTTGCGAATAATTTCTTTGGAGGAGATTATTCTGTAAAAGAAATTGCATTTTGGACTGGAGCCATCATTTCTTCTTTAGCCGTTATTCCGGCATTCATATTTGCCAGAAGACTGACTAATAATTATGGTGCTATTGTAGCTACCCTGCTTATAGTGCTTGCTCCGAACTACTTTGCGCACACATTCCCAGGATTTTTCGATACAGATATGTTTTACTACATATTTTCACTGTTCTTTATATTCTTCTTTATAGAGAGTATACGGGCAAAAAATATCCTGTATAAGGTTTTATTTGCAATTTTATCTATTATTTCAATAGGTTTATTCTCCCAATCATGGACAGGTTATATCTTTTATGTAGGTCTTATGGGAATATTCTCAGTTGTTTACTTAATTGCTTGTTACATCTTTAATGTTGGTGACGACAATCAAGAGGAGTATCCAAATAAACTTCAATGGTTCATACATCAAAAACACCTGCTGTCTATTATTATTCTAGGTGTTATCGGATTCGTCGGCATTGCATTTTTCAAAGGTTTCGACGGAGCAATTGGTATATTTAGTGAATTGCTTAATTTGCTTTCATTGCAATCTGCTTCTCGTGCTGTAAGCGGATTCCCGAACGTACTTGTTTCTGTTGCAGAGATGCAAATGCCATCCATGCTTGGTAGTGGAATGACATCAGCATTTTTAGCTAATACTAACGGTGTTGTAAACGGTATTGGTGGTATTACTATATTATTTGCTGGTTTATCCGTATTGTATGTCTTTGTAAAGAAAACTTTCAAATTTTGGAGAAGTGGAGTCAAATCTACTAGCAGTAATGATAAAAAATTAACAAAAGGCAAAAATAAGTCTTCTAAAAAACCACCAAAAAGCAAAAGGGAATCTTCTGCTAAGAAAATTGATGATAAACTTAAATTTAAAATCAATGTTGGTGACATTGGATTCGGTTCCACTGATGAACTTTTATCATCAAAACGCTTAACTGTATTGTATACTTGTCTGTTTGTTGTTTGGGTAGTTATTACAATTCTTGCTGTAACTAGAGGTTCAAGGTTCATTACAACAATCGTATTGCCATTTGGACTTTTAGCTGGTATATTTACCGGTTTCGCAATCGATTATATTAAGAATAAATTAAGCAATGACAAATGGATAGCTGCATTGTTCTTCATTTTTGGATTTTTGGCTGCAGTTCCAGTAGCCCAAATAAATATGATGTTTGGTATCTTATTGTTCTTGGCCATTGCAGCATTTGGAATAATTTCAGTATATGGCATCAAATCCAATTCAGCAACTATAAAGATGCCTGTTAAAAAGTACGTGCTTATTGTGGCATTAATACTCGCATTATTATCTCCAACTGTTTGTGGTGCTTTTATCACTTCCGAAACAGTTGTTCCAGGTACCAGCGATTCAATGTGGAATGCTATGAAATGGGTGGGCGAAAATACTGATGAAGATACTGTAATCACATCCTGGTGGGACTTCGGTTACCTCTTTGAGATTGCTGCTGATAGACAAGTAACATTCGATGGAGGTTCTCAGTCAGGTGAACGTGCATTCTGGCTGGGTCAGGCGATGACGACGGATAATCTGGAATTGTCCGCAGGTATCTTTAGAATGTTGGATTCAACAGGTACTCAGGCTACTGCAGCGTTAGTTAATTATACTAACGATACAGGTAAGGCTACTGATATCCTAATTGACATTTTACCTAGAACATCTGAGGATGCTAAGAACACTTTGATGAATAACTATAGTTTGACTGCCGAGCAGGCAGATGATGTAGTACAGTACACTCACCCTGCTGAAGTGCGTCCTGTTATATTTGTAGCGTCTGCGGATATGCTTCAAAAAGCAGGTTGGTGGAGTTACTTCGGTGCTTGGGACTTCGAGAACCAATCATCTGAAAACTATAATTACTACATACCTCAATCAGGTTCAGCAAACATTACTCCTGGAAATTCAGGTAAAGTGCTTTTATTTGAAGACCAAGGTATGACTATCAATGCAGTCATTGATAGGAAAGACAATAATACCACTGGATACACCGAAGCGGTATACACCGAAACCGGTGAACAAATATATGTCAATGATACTCCGTACAACCCATTGAACATTTCAAATATACTCGTAATCGAAGACGGATATATTGTGAAAAACGAATCTGTAGGAGATGTTGAAAATGCCAACTATACATTATTCGTGATGGGTTACGGCAATGACTACACACCTATCTTAATCAGTAACGAATTGGTTAATTCGATGTTTACCAGATTGTACCTGTTAGGTGGTGCCGGTCAGGACATCTTTGAAAATGTTCACATGGAAAACGGTGTGATGCTGTTCAACGTAAACTTTGACAACACTGTTGCCGGTGGATCCACTGGATAGACAAAATACTTAGATTAGGTCTGCCTAATCTAAACTTTTTTTTTATTTTTTTTAAATTAATATGGTGATTTGATGGGGATAGAGGAGAAAATAAAAGACATTGAAGAGGAAATTCAAAAGACACCATATAATAAAGCAACTTCACACCACATAGGTAAACTTAAAGCTAAATTATCTAAACTAAAGGAAGAATCACTTCAAAGAAGCAGTGGTGGGTCTAAAGGACAAGGTTTTCATGTAAAAAAATCTGGTGATGCTACCGTTGTGCTTGTAGGTTTTCCTTCCGTTGGTAAATCCACTCTATTAAATAACATTACAAATGCTGAAAGTAAGGTTGGAGCTTATCAGTTTACTACTTTAGATATTGTCCCCGGAGTGATGGAGCATAAAAATGCTAAGATTCAAGTTTTCGATATTCCTGGAATTATTACCGGTGCAAGCAGCGGTAAAGGAAGGGGTAAAGAAATATTGTCTGTTGCAAGAACTGCAGATTTAATTTTAGTGGTGTTGGATACATTCAATCCCCAACATGTTAATGTAATTTTAAAAGAACTGAGAGCTATTGGTATCAGGCCAAATGAACAACCGCCTGACGTTACTGTTAAGAGAAAAAAACTTGGCGGTGTGAAAGTTTCATCCACCTGTAAGTTAACACATATGGATGAAAAGACAATAAGGTCAATTCTAAACGAATATGGCTACATTAATGCAGATGTTCTTTTCAGAGACGATGTAACAATGGACCAGTTCATTGACGTGCTTGATAGAAACAAATCCTATGTTCCGATGTTGATTCTGCTCAATAAGGTCGACCTTGTCGATGATGCGTATGTTGAAGAGCTTAAAAAGTATATCCCTGAATTTATTCCGATTTCTGCTGATAAAAATACGAATATTGATGAGTTAAAAGATATAATATTTGATAATTTGGACCTTGTCAGAGTTTATCTAAAGCCACAAGGAAGAAAGGCAGATATGGAAGATCCATTGGTCATTAAAAAAGGTTCTACAGTCATTGATGCATGCGGCAAGCTGCACCGTGAGTTTGTTAAAAACTTTAGGCATGCCAAGATTTGGGGAACTTCAGTCAAATTCCCAGGCCAAAAAGTAGGTCCTGACCATGTGCTTGAAGATGAGGATGTCTTAAGGGTCATTCTTAAAAAATAATTCTGATTATCATGTTTAAAACTATTTTTATAACTGGTACTCCTTGCACTGGCAAGACGACTGTTGGTGAAGTATTGTCAGATAAATTAAATTGCAGATTAATTAAAATCAACGATTTGGCTATTGAAAACGGTTTTGTTTTAGGAATTGATGATGAAAAGGGTTATAAAGTCATTGATATTCCAGCATTGAATGAAAAAGTTTCAGAGATTATTTACGGTAGTGAAGAATTGCTTATTTTTGAGGGGCATCTGTCTCATTTGTGCTCAGGTGCGGATAAAGTGATAGTCTTAAGGGTTAGGCCAGAAATTTTAAAGTCCAGGCTTGAAGCCCGTGATTATTCAGATGCTAAAATTCAAGAGAATCTGGAAGCGGAAGCTATGGGAGTATGCAGTGCTGAAGCTTATGAGCTTTATGGCGAGGATATTTCAGAAATTGATGCTACTGACATGTCCGTTTTAGAGATTGCAGATTTAATATCTGATATTGTTGGGGGAAAGATTAATCCTAGTGTTGGCGAAATTGATTTTATGGATTGGTTAATTTCAAATCCCTGATTTTTTGCATTGATTTTGATAAATTAAATGCATTGAAAGAGTATATGGGTTAGAATAACTCATTTATTTATTTATTTTTTAATTATCTAGTTTTGAAGGTAAATTGGTATAAAATCCATAACCTTTATAAATGGTAATATACATATTTATTCTTAATATTCATATTAACCTAAGGTTTATTTTAACTATGGTTTTTGTTTTAATTTGCGCAAATCATTTTAATTCAATTTTGAATATTATATCCTATTTTCATAATTATGAGGAGGATATTTTTGAGTAGAGGAAAACGACCTAAATGGATGATTAACATAGCGATTGAAAGAATGAACATTCTTTTTGAGCGTGCTGAGATGGAATTCATCACCCATCCTGAGAGATCCAATCGTTATGTGGAACTTGCATTGAAATTGTCCACTAAATACAATACCAAGGTCCCTGAAAAATGGACTCGAAGGTATTGTAAGGAATGTAAGAAGTTTCTCTACCCTGGCCATAATTGCACCGTCCGGCTAGTTAACTCAGAGGTTAACATTTTTTGTGGTGAATGTGGTCATGTAATGAAAATTCCTTATCGCAAGGAAAAAAAGTTAAAAAGGAGAGCTAAATATGAGTCACACAAAAAAAGAAATGATGAATAGAGCTCTTAATGCGATGACAATTAACATTGGTAAAAGTGGCGTTAATGATAATGTTATTGAAGAAATCAAGCGCCAACTCAAGGCTAATGAGATTGTTAAACTTAAATTTGCAAAAAATATCGCTAGAAATAAAGATGATTACATAGATGAAATAGTCTCTAAGACAAGAGCGCAGCTCATTGACGTTAGAGGCCACGTTGCTGTAATCTACAAGAAAAAGCCTTAAACATTTTAAATTTAGAGTTACAGGCCCTATTTTTTAGGTCTTAAATTTACAGTGGATTAAGCTACAATTATTTAATAAAATATTGGAGAATTAATATGACTACTGTATTTGATGTACCTGCAGATTTATTAATTAAAAAAGTCGCAGAAGAATTTAAAAATAACGAAAAAATCAATTCCCCTGCATGGTCCAATTTTGTTAAAACTGGTGTTCACAAAGAAAGAAAACCAGAAAATGCTGATTGGTGGTATATAAGAACTGCTTCTATCATCAGAAGAGTTTACATGGACGGTCCTGTAGGAGTAATGAGTTTAAGAACTTTCTACGGTGGTAAAAAAGACCGTGGTGTACGTCCTGAAGTATTCAGAAAAGGAAGCGGATCCATTGTCAGAACCGCACTTCACCAACTGGAAGACGCAGGATACGTGGAAAAAGTTGAAGGTGGAAGAGTTGTTTCCCCAGCAGGAAGATCATTCTTAGATAAAATTTCTGCTGAAATCATTAAAGATATTCCTGAACTTGAAAAATATTAATTATAATTCGGAGAGTTTGATATGAGCGATTTAGATGAAATTCGTCAAAAAAGAATGGCTGAATTACAAGCTCAACAGGCTGCTATGCAAAATCAAGCACAGCAACAACAAGCTGCTGCTCAAGCACAACAGCAAGAAGCACAAAGACAACAGTTCGAGGCTCAGAAAAAACAAATTTTAGGTCAGATATTGACTCCTGAAGCTCGTACTAGATTGGGAAATCTTAGATTAACTAAACCTGAACTTGTTGAAAATATTGAACTTCAATTAATTCAATCAGCTCAAGCTGGAAGTTTAAGAGGCAAAGTCACTGACGAACAACTAAAAGTTCTTTTAAGACAAATTGCTGGTCAAAAAAGAGAAATTAAAATTACAAGGAAATAATATCGATGAAAGCTGGTGTATTGTATAGTGGTGGAAAAGATTCATCTTTCATGGCAGTCATGCTTAAAAGATTAGGTCTTGACGTTGAATTATGCACAGCCAATTTTGGCGTTTATGATTCATATATTCCGGCCAGTAAATCAGCAGCATCCTTAGGTTTTAATCATAAGGTTTTAAAATTAGATTTCGAACTTCTTGATAAAACCTGTGACATGATAATGAAGGACGGATTTCCGAATGATGGAATAAAGTTTATTCATGAAAATGTTATAGAAGAGGTCTCGGAAAAATACGATATTATTGCCGATGGGACAAGACGTGATGATAGGACTCCAAAATTAAATGTCAATCAAATAAGAAGTCTTGAAGATAGAAAAAATGTTCAATATATAAATCTGGACAGTTTCGGCCATAAGTCTGTGAAATTGATTACATCCAATTTATTTGAAATTTCTCATGAAAAGTCAAATAAGGACAATAGCTCAGATTATGAGGTTGAAATCAGGACTTTAATTGATGAGAAAGGAGGAAATTCATTAAACATATTCCCGGAACATTATCAAACTCGTGTTATTGGATATAAAGAATAATTATTATTACAGGTGAGAAAATGAGTAGAAATAAACCATTAGCTAAAAAATTAAGAATGGCAAAAGCAAACAAACAAAATAGGAGAATTCCAATCTGGGCTTATGCTAAAACTAACCGTAAACTTAGATACAGACCAAAACCTAGACATTGGAGAAGAAACAGTCTTAAATTATAAGAGGGGTTAAAATGGAAAGAGTTTACACAATTCCACTTAGAAACGTAAAAAATGTCAAAAGGACCATCAGAGCTCCTAGAGCAATCAGGGAAGTACAAAACTTCTTAACTAAACACATGAAAGCTGAAGAAGTTAAACTTGATGAGTCTATCAATCATGCAATTTGGGAAAGAGGTATTCAAAAAATACCTTCTAAAATTACTGTAAAAGCAGTTAAAGATGATGATGGTGTTGTAAAAGCTACTTTAGCAGAATAGGCTATAGTACCTTCGCCATATATTTGATTAATGTGAGGTAACAATATGTTGAAAAGAGTCGATATTGTAGGAAATCCGAATATAGGAGTATTCATTCTTGCAACTGATGATGTGGCTATTGTTCCTTATAATCTTTTAGATGAAAAAGCTGAAATTATTAAGGAAACATTAGGAATCGATGTTGTCAAATCTTCTATTTCCGGCAGCAATCTTATAGGATCTTTAGCTGTAGCTAATTCAAATGGTATTGTTGTTTCCCCACATGTTTTGGATAGAGAAGTTAAGCAATTTGAAGAATTGGACTTAAAAGTTGCCACTATTCCTTCACAGTATACTGCTGTGGGAAATATTGTAGCTGCAAATGACAATGGCGCTATTGTAAGTCCGTTCTTATCTGAAGATGCATGCAATATAATTGAAGAAACTTTGGATGTAGATGTCGAATCCCGCTCAATTAGTGGAAGCGACATTATCGGATCTTTAATTAAAGTTACTAATAATGGATTTTTAATAACTAAAAATGCAACTTCCAGTGATATTAACTTGGCTCGTAAAGTATTTGGTGTTGAAGGAGATATTGGTACTGTCGGTAAAGGTATTTCTTTAGTTGGTGCTTGCTCCATTGCTAATTCACATGGTGCAATCGTAGCTAAAGATAGTACTGGTCCTGAAATGGCTAGAGTTGAAGAAGCATTAGGCTTTTTAGATGATAATTTTTAATTAATATATCATGAGGGATTTTATATGTTAACAAAAATTTACAGAGTTAAAGGTACTTTTGTAATGGGCGATGAATATCATAAGTTTACTAAAGAATACAAAGCTACTTGTGAAGCTGATATTGAAGAAAAAATCTTTGAACGTTTCGGAAGTAAACATGGTATTAACAGGAATCAAATTTCAATCAAATCTATTGAAGAAATTGCTCCTGAAGATGTTGAAGACCCAATTGTAAAAGAAATTTTATAAGTTTTGTTGGTGTTACCATGGAAGATCAACAAAGATTAAATAATCTTCTTAATGACATTAATGCATACAAACAACAAGCTGAATTAATTCAACAACAAATTGAAATGATTCAATCTTCCATTGCTGAAGTTGATGCATTATTCAATACTTTAGAAGATATTGAAGGTAAAGAATCTGTTGAGGCGTTTGTTCCTGTAGGTGCAGGTTCTTTCATTAAAGGAGAACTTAAAAGTACTGATGAAATTATTGTAAGTATCGGTTCTGGTCTTGCTGTTAAAAAAGATGCAGACGGCGCTCGTGAGATTCTCACAGGGCAAAAAGAAGATTTAAGTGAAAGCTTAGACAAAATGCTGGCTAACTTACAACAATGCACTGATATTGTTGGAAATCTTCAAGCTCAAGCTGAGCAAATCGCCGCTGCAGCTCAAGGCAACATGACTCAAATGGGATAAATACTTTACAATTTTTTCTTTTTTTTCTATTTTTTTAATATTTCTTCTTGTTTTTTATAATGCCTTTAAATACTATGAAAAAGGTAAATATTAACAGTATAGATTTTTAACTAAAATAAAAGGTTGGGTTAATTTTGTTTGAATCATTAAAAAAGAAGTTTTCACGTACTAGTGAAAAGTTAGAAGAAGAGATTATCGAAGAAGCTGAAGCAGAAGATAACCTTCAAGAGGAAAAAGGCACTAGATTTTCATTTTTCTCATTTGGACGTAAAAATAAGGAAGAAAAAGAAGAAGATAAGGAAGATGAATCTAATTTGCTTCCTGAAGCTGAAGATACAAGTATGGATGAAGAAACTTCTGCAGATGAAGTTGAAGAGGACAAAAAGTCCGGATTTTTCAGCAGGTTTAGATCTAGTGATGATGAAGCCGAAGAAGACTCAGAAGAAGATTCAGAAGAAGAAGTCGAAGAAGATTTGGAAGAGGACATTGAAGAAGTTCAAGAGGAGAAAAAATCTCACTTCTGGAGCAGAAATAAAGATAAAGATAAAAATAAGGAAGATATTTCTGCAGATGGTGAAGCTACCGGGGGATTATTCTCATTTGTTCGTGAAAAAACAATTTCTGAAAAACATGTGGAAGACATATTATTCGAACTTGAAATGGAACTCTTACAGGCTGACGTGGCCATGGAAGTGGCTTCAGAAGTTGTTGATAGTGTTAAAAATGATTTGGTTGGCAAAAAAATTAAAAGAAGTAATGATATTACTGAATACACCTTCCTTGCTTTGAGAAATGCCGTTGCCGAAATCATTGATATTCCGGGCAAATCAATGACAGAAATGATTGAAGCCAAAAAGCAAGAAGGGGAACCGTTGGTGGTAATGTTTGTAGGTATTAACGGTACTGGAAAAACCACAACAATTGGAAAATTAGCTAATTATTATCTTAAAAGAGGTTATACTCCTGTTATTGCGGCATCAGATACATTCAGGGCAGGAGCTATCGAACAAGTAACCTATCATGCCGATAATGTCGGCGTTAAAATTATCAAGCATAAGAAGGGGTCTGACCCTGCAGCCGTTGCATTTGATGCAGTGGAACATGCAAAAGCACAGGGGAAAGAATTGGTTTTAATCGACACTGCCGGAAGAATGCAGACCAATACAAATCTAATGGATGAAATGAAAAAGATTAAGAGGGTATCCAAACCTGATTTGCTCGTCTTCGTTGGTGATGCTTTAACCGGTAATGATGCAACCGAACAGGCCAAAAAGTTCAACGAAGCGATTGATATTGATGGCGTAATTTTAACCAAGGCAGATGCCGACAGTAAGGGAGGAGCATCTCTTTCAATAGGTTATGTTATTAAAAAGCCGATCATGTTTTTGGGTGTCGGTCAAGGATACGATGATATTAAGGAATATGATGCTGAATGGATGTTAAACCAATTATTCTCAGAAGATGATGAGGCTATTGAGGTAGAGGAATAGATTTATTGTAACTGATGGTGATTGATATAAATTATAAAAGGATTGTTATTGTTTGCATTGTTTTAAGCATATTCTTATGTTTAGCGACAGTCAGTGCAGCCGATAATCAAACTTCAGATTCTCCGATGGCAGATAATGGCGCTGATAATTTAAGTGTCGTAAGTGATGATGGCTTAGAGTCTAATAAAGTTGTTGCAACTTCATCAAAATGCACTCCCCAATCAGTGTTAATTAAAGGCACTAATTTTGATTTTCAGCTTTTAGATGAGAAAGGAGTGGGCATAGCTAATAAGAAAGTTCAAGTTAGCTACAATAACAAGATTTTAAATAAGACTACTAATGCCAAAGGGCATATCTATTTGAAATTATCCACAACTGGGACATATGAAATAAATTTTGATTTTGATGAAATGGGATATGTGCCATTAAACATTTCTAAAAGGGTTACAGTAATTAGCAATAAAGTTTCAAAAATTACCGCACCTTACTATGTGGCGTATGTTGGTGTTAAAAATACTTATGAGGTTGTTTTAACTGCGGGGGGCATTAAATTACCTTATAAAAAAGTTACTTTTGTTATTAAAGGTAAAAAATACACAGCCACCACTAATGGAAAGGGTAAAGCAACTTTGGATATTAACTTGCCAAAAGGAACATATAAAATTAAATGTTATTTTAGTGGTTTGAAATATGTTAATCCATCCAGTGCATCGGCAAAAATTAATGTCAAAAAGGGAATGCCTACAGACATTATAAGAATGACGGATATCGATTATAGAAATCAGAAATCTGACGTGTTCACCATCGTCTATAAGGATTGCCGTGGAAAGGTAATACCTAAAAAAACTATTTTATTTAAAATCAATGGAAAAACCTACACTAATGTGACAAACAGTAAAGGTCTTGCTAGTTTCAATATTAAACTGCCTACAGGAGTATATAAGCTTTCCGTAAGTTCATATGATACTGCAGCATATAAAAAGACAATTAAGCATTATGATATTGAAGTTAAATCCGATCATGTTAGAAATTATGGATTTTGGCTATTCGGAGCCGACATGAAGAAGGTAAACTTAACAAAAATGGCGAATTATGGTGTTAATCAAATATTTTTAAATGCACATGCTTTTGATTTATATGGAAAAGAAGGTGTGGCTAGCTTTTCAACTCAGGCCAAATCATTAGGAATTAATGTTCATATATGGGTGCAAACATTTTATAGCGGAGGATGGATTTCTCCTTTAACTAAAAATGGAACATACAATTATGCTCTATTTGATTCCATTATTAATAAAGTAAAAGATTACGCCTCAACAGATGGAGTGGCGGGAATTCATTTTGATTATTTAAGGTTCCCTGGAACAGCATATAAATATGCAAATGCCGTAAATGCCATTAATTACTTCATGAAAAAGGCTTGCGATGAGTTGCATAATTTAAGTTCTTCTTTAATACTTTCCGCCGCATTGATGCCGGAGCCGTCTGCGATGAAATATTATTATGGCCAGGACATTTCGGAGCTGTCAAAGTATCTGGATGTCATCATCCCAATGGCATACAAGGGAAATTATGCAAAAACTGCTACTTGGATTAAGACAGTGACTGCAGAATTTGTTAAAAGGTCAAATGGAGCTGAAGTATGGACTGGCCTTCAGGGATATGTGTCCGATAATAATTCAAATAAATTAGAAGTATCCACTTTAATCAAGGATACAAATTATGCCGGAATTGGTGGAGCTACAGGTGTGGTTGTTTTTAGATATTCATTATTTAACTTTTTTAATTACACAGAACTGAGATGAAACATATGAAAGCTAAGATCATAATTTCATTCCTGTTAATATTAACATTGCTTTCTATTTCAGCCGTATCGGCCAGTGAAAATTCAACAGTTTTTGAAGATGTTGGTGGGGCAAATAATGTTTTGGAGGTCAGTGATGGCTCATCTAATGAAGTTATAAAAAACGATTCTTATATTTCTGTTGATTCTACAAGATGTTTTGAGAATGCTTCAACAAGATTCACATTGACATTAACATCTCAAAATCAGAGCCTATCCAATTGCTCTGTAAAAATTGACATAAACGGTGTCAATTACTCTAAAAGGACTAATGATGACGGTCAAGTGTTTCTAACTCTTGCATTAAAAAAAGGAACTTATGATTTAAGCTATTCTTTTAAAGGCAATGATAATGCAAATCCGTTCAATGGAACAACTAAGATAACTAGTTATGCCCCTGTCAAAACTACTTTAAAGCAATCAGATGCGGATATCAGTTACAGGCAGGGTTCTAAATCTGCATTTATAGTTCGCCTGCAGAAAGCAAAGGGGGCTTCTGTTAAAAACGAAACTGTCACTTTTAAAGTAAATGGAAAGACTTACACTAGTAAAACAGACTCAAAAGGTTATGCGCAGATTTTTTTAAGCTTAAAGAAGGGGACTTACACGGCCGAGTTTTCTTTCAAATCAAATTGCCCTTATCTTGCATCATCAGGGTCATGTAAAATAACTGTAAATCCTTCAATCACAAAAGGCAATGGATATTGGGTCCGGGCTTCTGGAATGAAAAGTGTAAACTTCAAAACACTTAAGAACAAAGGAACTAAGCAAATTTTCCTACATTCTGAAGCAATATCTCATTTTGGCAAATCGACAGTCCAATCTTGGATTGCAAAAGCAAATAGATATGGAATCAAGGTTCATATCTGGATGAAAGTATGCTACAGCAATGAAAAATGGATACTGCCTGTTAATGAGGGCGGGTCTATAAAGTACTCTTATCTGAATAAAAAAATCGCCGAAGCCAAAAAATATGCAAAAATCAAGGGGGTGGCTGGTGTTCACTTCGATCATGTAAGATTTGCTGGAACGGCTTATTATTACAACACTTCTTGCAAAGCCATTAATTACTTCGTCAAAAAGGCATGTGCCGAGGTTAGGAAAATAAATTCTAATTGCATATTGTCTGCTTCAGTAATGCCCGAACCGCATGCGATGGAGTATTATTATGGCCAGGACATTCCAACAATGACAAAATACTTGGATGCCATTGTTATAATGGCTTATAAAGGCAATTACAAAAAGGGCACGGATTGGATTAATGATGTGACTGCAGCATTCGTCAAGCAATCAAATGGGGCTCAGGTATGGACTGGCCTTCAGGCATATCAATCGGACAGCAATGTTGTTCGTCTGAGCCACTCTGAGCTTTTGAAGGATGCTAAAGCGGCCATGGCTGGTGGCGCAAAGGGAGTTGTATTATTTAGAATAGGCATTACCTATCTTTTGGATTTCAATAAGGTTTAATCATTACCATTTTCTTTTAGATAATGCTTTAAGCCTCTTTTTTTCTATATTTTTCTTTTTGTCTGATTGGTATTGTCTGTTTTGGCGGTTGGTTGTCGTTTCATTATTTCTCATTACAGTAACAAGGTCAATCGAGTTGTCGCTGCATGCCATTACCACTCTGATTTCCTTGTAGTCTTTGGATTCGGGTGCCTTGAATACTGCAGCATATTTTTCCCTTTCTATATGCTCCCAGCTAATTGGCTCTTCATTTAAAAGGCAATCTACAACGTACTCTCTTGTAAGTCCATTTTCATCGAGTCTTTGGATAAAATGCCTGTTTTCAAAACACCAATTGATGCTTCCTGTATCTCCCATTAAAAATTTGTCAAAGACATTCATAGTAAACATTATTATATATCTTACAATAAAAATTTTATCATGACTCAACAAGCGCACTGGGATTCGTCACTCGCATTTATTTTTGCTATGATTGGGGCCGCTGTTGGATTGGGTAACATCTGGCGTTTCAGTTATGTGCTGTATTCCAATGGTGGGGGATCATTCTTCATCCCTTATTTTGTAGCAATAGCTATCATGGGGATTCCATTTTTAATATTGGAATATGGTGTAGGATTCAGTTTCAAGGAATCATTTTCAAAGATTATGCAGAAAATCAAACCGCAATTTGAAGTCATTGCTTGGATTTTGGTTCTTTTTGTGTTTATAGTTGTTATTTATTACATGGTGATTCTAAGTTGGGACTTGATTTACCTTTTAAGTAGCTTTACATTTAATTGGGGAACCGATACTGCAGCATACTTTGTAAATACTGTTGGCGGAAGTTCTAATTTATCCAATGCAAGCTTTCTGCTTATCCCAACAACAATCGGTGTTTTTCTTTTATGGGTTGTTTTATGGTTTATTTCACACAGGGACGTTGATAAGGGAATCGGAAAAGTTTCAAAAATATTAATCCCTGCATTGTTTGTTATAATGGCCATAATTATTGGATATTCCCTTACATTGCCTGGCGCCAATGTCGGAATTGACACTTTGCTTACTCCTGATTGGAGCATGCTTTTAAATGTGAACATTTGGCTTGCAGCATTCGCTCAAATCATTTTCTCATTAAGTATGGGACAGGCTATTGCTCTTACTTATGCAAGCTATTTGCCTGAAAACTCAAAATTAACAGACAATGTTTTAATTGTAGTTGCATCAAACTCAGGATTTGAAATTTGCACTGCATTTGGTGTGTTTTCGATTTTAGGATATATGTCTGTCACTGCCGGAACGCCGATGGTTCAGCTAGTTACTGAAGGGACAGGATTGGTGTTTGTTGTATTCCCAATGATTTTCAATGTTATGGGGCCTATTGGACGTATTTTAGCTCCACTGTTATTCCTGGCAATTTTATTTGCAGGAATCACTTCAGCACTTGGATTTTTGGAGCCAATGTTGAGTTCAACATCCGATAAGCTCGGTTGGTCACGTAAAAAGACAGCCACAGTATTGTCTGTTATCGGTTGTGCATTTTCACTTCTTCTGACAACTGGAATCAGCAGTTATCTTGTTGGAATTATTGATACATTTGTAAATGAATTTGGAATATTGCTTTTAATCGGTGTCCAATGTATTATATTTGCATGGTTCTATGGACTTGAACATTTACTTCCGGCTTTAAACGAGAATTCTACATTCAAAGTTGGAACAATATGGATGTTTATAATCAGATACCTGTTGCCTGCTGTTCTGATCATAATGTGGGTAGCTGGAATTATTCAGCTGTTCTCAACTGCAAAGGCATTCGAGATAATGATTGACTTGATTATCATTATAGCTGTCATTGTCTTTGCGTTCATATTGTCTAAAGCTAAACCTGCTGGAGATAGTTGATCTATCTTCTTTATCTTTTTTTAATAGTTGACATTTGATTTTGCAACCTAAATTATCATATTAAATAAGCAATTTCAGGCATGATTTAACAGGTTTCATTCTGAAAAATAGTAGAATTATTCATCGTGATTGTTAATATTTTCATGGTTGGGTTATTTTTTAAAATTAGTTCATGCAATAGATGCATCAAAAAATAAAAAAAGAATGATTTGTGAGCAAATCATTCTAAGCAGTGCCGTTAGCGATTTTCACTTGTTTGTATGTGAGGTACAATCCTGCAATCCATACGATAATATTAATGAATGATAAGAATGGATTTACAAACATTGCTAAGATGTTCAATAAAACTGAAATTGCAAAGATAGTAACTCCTTTAACAGCATCTCCAGCATATAGGATACCGATACCTGTAAATATTATGGAAATAATCAATGCTATTGCCATACTTTTTTCTTCAGCCATATAATTTCCCTCCGTCAATTTTTAAAAGCAGCAATGCTTAATGTTAATTCTATTTATTTTCTTATTTAAAATACGTGGTCATGTAAAAAGAAATTTGCTCGGAATTATGATAGTTATTTAGAAAAGGAGCTGTTAAGTAAATCTAAGGGAGACCCTTAGATAAACTTAAACTAAAAATTTTTTTAGAGTATAACACGGAGTGTTATGTTTATTATTATTTTGATATTAGTATTTAAAAATTTAGTTATTTTTGTTCACCTAAATTTGAGAATTTTTTAACATTAATGTTAAATAATATGCTATGTATAAATGTTATTATGTCAAGGACTATAATTCGGGCAAAAAGTAAAAACCCTGCCCAAGACGAACAGATGATTTTGAATATTTTAACAAGCAACGGTTATGAGCAGAAAGTTAAAAATGGAGAAGTTGTCTATCAGAAGGGCACTGGAGTACTTTTTGTTCCAAAATTCATTAAATATACATTCAATGGCAATGAAGTGATTTTAGAGGGTTGGGTTAGAAACTTTGGAATATTCGGAGAATCTAAATTGGAAGGCTTTGTCGGTGCGGTTCCAAAACAAAACTGCAAAGATCTAATGATGACCATTGCACGGACCATTGGGTTTGATTAACTTCCGATAAGCTTTTAAAGCAATTGCTTTTATGCTCCTTAGATTGGAGTCTAAACATTTTTCTTCTTTTCAGATGTTTTAACGTTAATGTTCCACAATCAAGTTCATAAATAATTTATCCTAGCATAAGTTTCTCCTGGGGTTCCAATGATATAGAACACAGCGCATATGATTAAAAAAGCCAGGAAAATAAATCTAAAATTGGATTCTATGAAGTTAAATCTATTTTTATGATTATCTGGAAAAACTCTTGAAATAAGATAAATCAAGCAGATTAAAAAGAATATGCAAAATGGACTTGCATAAACAAAATATCGTATTGTTCCAACAGTAATGAAAGCTGTTAGATAAAGATAACTCATTATTGCTGAGAAAACTAGGGTTACTGCAAATATTAGTTTTTTCATAATGTTCATTTCACTCACTTAATTAAATTGTTTTGTTGTCGAATTGTTATAATTTTTGTGCCATCCAAGAGAATTTTCAAAAGTGGCAAATTTGAATTCAATGATGAAAAGGCTGAAATTTCAATTCCATATTGCGATAATGAACATGAAGTGTAGTTATTAAAAAAAATTTTCAAATCAAAAATAATTTCCGTATCTATAAATATTTTCTGTCACAAGATTGACTTAACTGGTATAATTTTTGCCTTTTTTTACACTTTCAGCTAAATTTTTCTATTTACTGGAAAAGATTTTTGTTATTGAAAATTGCAAAATACTTCCTAAATCAATTTTAAATATTAGAATAATCTCCAGATTACAAATTTTATTCTGTAGTTTTGTAAGATCTGAAAATATTTTAATCTTATTTCTCTTTCTAAAATTATATTGATCGGAGGTTATGATTAAATTTTCTAGCTAGTTTTTGAATGTTTTTTTCAATTTAACTGGATATGATTGATATTCCTGAAATTCATTAAAGTTGGGACAAATTCAGAGGCAGTGTTGTTTTTTCCCATCTCTACTTTTTTTTCAAGATTTCAAAAAGTCAACCCCATATCTGAAATGTTGTGGTTTTAAGCAAAATGCATAGTTTCCTTGTTGGAATCTAGTGAAATGTAACTAATTTTTAATCCATTTTGATTTTTAAGAGGAGGATGTTAGTTATTGTAAAATAATTCATTCCAAGTAACTCAAGATTTTTTAGACATTTCTCATTTAAATACTATTTAAATCCGGTTTTTCAATTTCAAGGTAGGTTATTCGGAAATGACGTAAATGGCTTTTAATTTTGAAAAATGCTGTTTTTAAGCCGTTACACTTGAAATGCACCTTTAAATTTAACATGATTCGTTTGAAAATATTAAGTGTTATATAGTATATGGATACAAAATTAATAGTATATACAATTTGGGCATGGTTATAATATGAAGATAAATAAGATTTTAATAGCGGGCATTTTATTGCTGGCTATAATGATGATGGGGGCTGTCAGCGCTGAGGGAAATGCAACAGCAGATTCGAGTGCAGCTGACAATATTAATGTTACTTTTGACCAAAAGGTCTATGAGAAGGATATGGGGACAATCGATGTTGATGTTCCGGCAAATGCTTCTGGAAATCTGAAGGTGAAAATCAACGGTGTTGAATTCTACAATGAAAACATCACAGGTTCCGTTAAGATTCCAATCACAATTCCAAAAAGCGGAATGCCCATACTTATATCAAACAGGGACACAGACCACACCACATACTATCTTTATCTTTACTTCAATGACACAGAAATTAAATCAAACCACACTCTTATGGTGATGAGGGTCAGTCCAGATTATGAAATCCAAGCATTCAGAGAAGAAATTTTACAGTATGATGATAGCGAGTATATGATGTTATATTTCCCTGAATCAGCACGGGGGTTAATTAACCTTTATGTTGACGAGGAATTTTTACAGAATCTCACTGCAAACCACTACACATTCTTAAACATTACCAACTTCAACAGGTTGCCATTGGGCAATCACACTGTCAGAATCAAATATGAGGGTGATGACTATTACCATCCGTTCGATAAGACATTCCCATTTAGTGTGGAGGACATGACAATCCACATTCCAAAAAACATTGTTCTGGATCATGATGATTGCCTTACCGCAAAAACAATAAACAACACTGATGGAAAAGTTTCAGTCTTTGTCGATGGTGTTTTGGTTTATAAAGACAAATTAGATAGAAACGGTGAGTTCCTGCATTCCATATTTTACAATATCACCTGCGGTGAGCATTTGATTGAAGTGCAATACAATGCAAGCAATTTCACAAAATCAAAAAAGGCATTGGTCAATGTAAGCTATGTCGTTTATATGTATGCATATAATTTCGTATATGGCATTGACAATGAAGTCAATTTCTACCTGCCGGAGGATATGGATGAAAAACTAATCAATGTCACAATAAATGGTGTTAGATATCCTCTCAAATTGGAAAACAACTGGGCGGATTTGGATGTTTCAAATCTTGCTGCAGGCAACTACACAATAATATTTAACTATCCTGGCGATTCAAAATATACTCCAATGACACTTGAGGATAACTTCACAGTCAGATATGAGATTGAAGTTGATGATCTCTTCCGCTATCAGGATTGTGATGTAAGCATTGCATTGCCAAAAGAAGCTAAAGGCAATCTGGAAGTCTATATTGATTCCAAACTTTACAAATCAGTTTCTTTAGTTAAAGGTATTGCCAAAATTAATGTTAATGGGTTAATTCCTGGATACTATAATCTATTTGCAAGATATACTGGTGATGATTTCGATGTCGATGAAGAAAATACAACAATTGAAATAATCCCTGCTTTGAATTACCAATACGAGATGAGATGCGGTGATGATAATTCAATCGATGTTGTTGCAACCAAAGACAGCAAAGGATATGTGCTATTTTCCATTTTGGATAAAACCTACAAGGTTTCAATTAAGAATGGAAAAGCAAGCTTGCCTTTAAAGGACCTTGCAGTTGGAGAGTATTATGATATTGCCATAGATTATGTTGGAGATAATGGGTATAACACTACATTATGGTGTTACCTTGATGTTTTGCCGGCTAAGGTAAATTTCGACAGTGTTAAAGTATCTTCAGAAGGCGTTAAGATAAAAGTCTACATCAACTATAAATTAGCTAAAAATACTTATGTGGCCTTTAAAGTCGACAAGAAAACAGTTAAAATTAAAACTGATGCTAATGGTGTTGCCAATATTAAGTTGGGTGCTGGAAAGCACAAAATCGAAGCTAGCTTTAAGAACGCTAAAGAGTCAATAAATGTAGAGATACATCATATTACATTAAAATTTGGTGCCGTTAAAAAATCAGCCAAGAAATTAGTTTTAAGCGCAACTGTTAAAGTTGGCAAAAAACCTGTGAAATACAAAAAAGTTACTTTCAAATTCAATGGCAAAACATATGCTGCAAAAACCAACTCCAAAGGTGTTGCAAAAGTCACAATTCCGAAATCTGCAT
This sequence comes from Methanobrevibacter sp., assembly GCF_017409525.1. Lineage (NCBI taxonomy): Archaea > Methanobacteriati > Methanobacteriota > Methanobacteria > Methanobacteriales > Methanobacteriaceae > Methanobrevibacter > Methanobrevibacter sp. The sequence continues at coordinate 105,270 of NZ_JAFQSO010000017.1, forward strand.
TCAAAAATCTTAAAGTTGGCAAAAAAATAATCTACCAGGCGACTTGCCTTGGAGATACTGTTAAAAAGACAACTATAGTAATAAAATAATTTTTTTAAATTATTTTTTTCTCTTTTTTTTTTTATCGTGTTTTATATAGGGGTCATGATTGATGAGTGAAAAATACTTGCGGGAAAACAAGTCCTCTTATAATATTGTTAAAGGCTCTAGGGTATATGCAAAAATCACTAATTTGGAAGATGCGATTTTCATACGGGACTTGCTTGTCAAAAACAATTGGGATTTAACCGAGATTCCCCAAACCATAAGATATGGAGAGGATTATTTGATTTTAGCTATTCTGGACGATAAAATCCAGCTGATTGGAAAATCCAAAAGCAAACCCTCTCAAAAGACAATAGATAAACTCACTAAAGAACACATCAGAAATCCAAACAACTCCAAGTATGGCTTGAACATCTCAAAAGTGTTCGACATTTTCATAATCAAAAAACAGATTGCCGGTGATGACTATATCTTCGGTTATTATGATAATCTTGAGGATGCGCAATTTGTGAGAAATTACCTTCTTGAGCATAACTGGAATGTCAATGAATTCGGCACAATCAGCTATTGTGACATGTCAGAAAAATACAAGGTCACCCAAGTCATTGACGATAAGGTATATGTTCTTGACTCATCAGACACTAACAATTTTGATTTAGATGAAGTGTATGGGGAGTTTTTAGCCAAGATATCAAAGCATAAATATGGTCTTGCCAGCTATCCTCACTTGGATGAATTGAAAGATAACATCAAAGACTTGGAAATCGAATTTGGCGTAAAGACAAACGATGAGGTATGGTCATTTGAGAACATTGACGAATCAAAGTCACCTTTGAATCAAATTGTCTTCAATTTGACTCCTTTTGAGAAAAGCGTTTATGATTCAATCGAGGGCGAAACATCTTTGGAAGACATTAAGAAAGCGTTAATCAGATTCAAATCAAAAAACTTCGACGAAAAGATTAATAAAAATCTCGATTTACTAGTCGAGAAAGGCCTTGTTGAAAAAATTGGTGACGGATACAGAAAGACAAATGTATAAATATTTTTTAATACTAATATTAATTTGGTGTTTGCTATGCAAATGCCAAAGTTCTTTTTTGGTTTGAACGAGGAAATTCTTTTTAGAATTTCCTTTTAAAATTAAGGTGATGTGAATGTTTTCACCCCTAAGAGTAAAAGAAAATATCAAAAAATTTCATTCAAAAAGAAAAAATAATAAAAAATTTCCAAAACCAGTTTTAAAGAAATAGTTTCCAATAAGGAATAATTATTCCCTATCAGATAATAGTTCGCCAGCCACTCCAATACTTTCTTTTGGATAAGCTTGCACGAGAACAGTTATAGCTTCAATAGGCAAATCATATGCTTCAGCTACTGTTTCGGATACTTTTTTAACCATTTCTCTTTTTTTCTCAATACTAATTCCATCATTTCCAGCAATTGTTATAACAGGCATCTTATCACCAATTAAAATTTATAACAAAGATAATATAAATAAATTATTAAAGGATTTGATATTATGCTTGGTGAAGAGGAACTTGTTAAGCTATTTCCGGATTTTGCAGATTTGGTGCAACCATCTGGAATTGATTTAGAATTGGATAAGATTTACGTTCAAAAAACTTCCGGGTCATTGATTGACAATGAAAAGAATTTGCCTGAAATTGAAGAGCTTGAAGGAGATGTTTACACTTTGAAACCTCATACGGCCTATTTGGCAAGCATCAAGAGGAAAATAAAAATTCCAAAAGGATATACCATGCTTTATCTTCCACGCTCAACACTTCTAAGGTCATTTGTTTCTGTTCAGACTGCAGTTGGCGATCCAGGTTTTTATGGGACATTGATGTTCATGATTTACAATCATGGAGATTTTGAGTATAAAATCAAATCCGGTGACAGGATTGCTCAGGCAGTCGTATTTCCAGTAGAGGGCTCCGGCGAATACAGCGGATCTTATCAAGAGGAAGAAAAATGAACGTTTCAGATAATTTTGTCAAAATTCTAGAAGAGGAAGGCATCACAGAGGTGTTTGGAATACCTGGTGAGCAGATAATGCCACTTTATAAGTCCCTTTCCACTTCAAATATTAAGCATGTCTTAACACGCCATGAACAGGCGGCGGCTCATGCAGCAGATGGATATTCAAGGGCAAGCGGCAAGATTGGGGTTTGCATTGCAACAGCATCTCCTGGCGCGCTGAACTTTACAATGGCACTGGCTACTGCATTCAAGGATAATGTTCCGATACTTGTCATAACCGGAGATAATGAGCTTAAGTATAGGGGAACCGACCAGTTCCAAAGCCTGCCGCAAGTGGAAATATTTAAAAACATCACAAGAGCATCATATAATCCTTTAAATGGCACTGAAGCGATGTATGTTTTAAGAGCATCCATTTTCGAGCTTAAAAATAATCCAAAAGGTCCAATTCACATTAACCTATCAAAAGATGTATTGTTATCCGATGAGTTTGAGGACTTCGATTTATGTTATTTGTGTGAAGATGATTTGTCCAATATCTCAAAAGCTCAAGAGCTGATCAATTCATCTCAAAAGCCATTGTTTATATTGGGTGCAGGTGCGATTTCACAGAAATCCAATATAGAGTTAATCGCAAGGCAATATCAGATACCTGTCACTACAACTTTTCATGCTAAAGGCATCATATCGGAAGATGATGACCTGAATTTGGGTTTGGTGGGAACACGTTCAACACCGCGTGCCAAATATGCATTTGAAAATGCGGATTGCATCGTGGCATTGGGCATAAAGGCAAGTGAGAGAACACTCCCTACAGTTCCGGACAATCTTGTCCATGTCAACATTAACAAGGACGTTTTGGTGGGAAATTTCCCGATTCATGGAAAGGTTAGTGACTTTTTAGCGGAAATCGAGTTTAGGGATGCTGACTGGTTAGGTGAAATTTTGGAAATCGACAATAGTATAGATATTGAAGGTCTGGATAAGGACTTATATCCTCAAGCGGCAATTAAAAGAATTTTAGATAAATTTGATGATAATATAATAGTTTCAGATGCGGGAAGCCACACTACCTGGACTGCACTTTTGAAAAAGTCACTGAAACCAAGGCAATTATTATTCTCGGGAGGTCTTGCACCTATGGGTTACGGTCTTCCCGCCGCAATAGGTGCCGGTGTTGCAACAGGTGAAAAGATTGTTGTAGTTAATGGGGATGGGGACTTCCAGATGAATCTGCAGGAACTTGCAACCCTAAAAGAGAATAATCTGAATGTTATTGTGTTCATTTTAAACAATTCGGAGTTTGGAATAATAAGGCAATGGCAAGAAAGCTTTTATGACATGGAACCTTATCAGGTTGGCCTTGAAAATCCTGATTTTGTAAAGTTGGCTTCAAGCTATTCAATTGATGCGGTTCGTGTTGATAACTTGTCTGACTTGGAATATTTGCTTGAGAGTGACCTGTCAGGTCCGCTTGTTGTTGAGGTCGTTGTTGAAAGTGAGGATATCCCGTTACCTTGACAGTTCCTTTTCAACAAATTCTTGAATAATTTCATCTATCTCATCATTTCCATATAGGGGAGCATAGCAAAATTCATCATTTTCTTCATAAATTATGCCAACGGGAAGTATTTCAGCTGAGGTCACCTTGTCATTTAGTGTTGTAATGTCTCGCCTGAAGACAAATGTGAAACCATATAACTTATGAAACAGATATTCATTTGTCGTGTTGAAATTAAAGATGTAGTCAAAGATTTTTTTAATTTCCTTATCCATTTCTGATCCCCCGTATTAGCTGGCGCACTTCTTTTTTGGAAAGCAGTTTTATTAATGGCGGCATTAACTTTAAAATGTTGATGTCAATATAATTTTCTCCTTTGGCATCTAAAACGCTCCCATTGAATGAAGGTTCTGCCGTCAGCATTGAATTTTCATGAGCACTGTTTATGACAATAAGCAAGCTCCAAATGTAGCCAATGTATTTTGCGGTGTCTGCATAGGAGTCAAGACCAAAAATGAGATGATTTTGTAGTTTTGTAATTCGGATACATTTGTTCAATGACTTCAGGAATTCCTTAATGTATCCAAAGCAAGGTTTGGCCAGTTCGATTATATTTTTCACATTATGCGATTCGTCTTCCTCTTCATCATCCTCATCTTTGTCATCTTCACTGGGATAATGTTTGGAATAGACTTTTATTTTTCTTAAAATCAGTATTTTTAAACATCCTTCTAATTTTCTTCCTTTTTTATCGTAGATGAGTGCTATTCTAACTCCTACATATAATAAAATAAGAATAAATATGATGATTATGAGAATAATCATCAATAGGATGTTTAACATGGGATAGTTCCTATTCTTCTTCGTCTTTAGTTGTGAACTCAGGTTCTATGTATTCAGATTCATCATAATCATTATTTGAGGAATCCATATATTTTTTAATTAGGTCAGTAATTATTAAGCCTAAATCGGATAATGCCTTATTCGCATCACTTCCTTTACTTAAATCAAGCACGCGAACTCCTTCAGCGCTATTTCCTTTTTTAGGAATCATTACCATGGAAATTGGTTCTACTCCTGCTCCGGCACCTGCCGCATCGCTTCCCTCTTTGCCTAATAGGTTTTCACCAATTCCAAATCCAACTCCCATTCTCATCACTGGAACTAAGATCTTATCTTCAGTTTCAATTGGGGAGCCGATAACATTGTCTACATTTATAAGTTTGCGTAATTCTTCGACTGTTATTTTAATATTGTTTGTCATAGTTTCACATCCTAATTGTTAATTAATATTTGTTGTTAATGTTTAAAATATTTTTATCTTAATTTTGCAAGAATACCTCGACCTCTTTAAGGTTGGGGATGAATTGCACTGTTGGGTGTACTATTTTTTTTAATTAATTTTGTTGCATTTTTTTTATTTTGTGTTTTCTTGAGGCTATTTTAGGTCATGACTTTTTGTTCGGTATACTTTCTTTTTTTTTATTGTGGGGCATATTAAATTGTTTTGGGTGTGAAAAATTGCTCTGAGTTCGTTATTCGATTACTTTTCAAATGCTCTTTCTCTTTTTTTATATAGGAGTAATTTATAAATGATATATTATTCAATTAATAGTAATTAATTGTGGTTTTAAA